>JBEPVU010000063.1:0-9329 GCA_041690855.1 Gammaproteobacteria bacterium
GTACCGGCTAAATTCAAGGTAGGCGAAGCGGCGAGGGTGATATTGCTGATGTCTAGTTCAGCGCCACTGGCAACGGTGACGCCGGAAGTATTATGCGAGGCGCCATCACCTAAAGCATTAGCGCCTGCCAGGCTTAAGAGACCCGCGGTAACGGTGGTAGCGCCGGTGTAGGTATTGGAACCTGACAGGCTAACGATGCCTGTGCCGGTGCTGTTATTAACGCCTAAAGCGCCCGCGCCGCTGATAATGCCTGATAAGGTTAAAGTGTTGCCGGCAGGATCAAACGTGCCGGTGCCGGAACTCAGACTGATAGCACGGGCAATGGTGAAACTGCCAGTTGTTTTGAGGGTGCCGCCGTTAAAGGTTATACCGCCGGAGGTGTTACCTAAATTGCTATTGTTGCCGATGCTGAGTGTACCGGCATTGATAGTAGTGCCGCCGCTATAGGTATTTGTGCCTGCCAGTGTTAAAGCGCCGCTGCCACTTTTGATGAGTGCGCCGTTGCTGATAACGCCGTTGGCTGTTGTATTACCGCCACCGGAAAAAGTAGCGTTAAAGCCGCCAGCATTTAGAGTACCGCCTAATGCCAGAGCGCCGCCGGTGGCAGCGCCGATAGTGGTATCGCTGCCGAGTGTGATGTTGCCGTTAAAGGTGGCTGTGCCGCTGCCAGCAGCGGCATAGAGCGCAGCGTTAGTGCCTGTGCCGTTTAGCGTGAGCGCCGGCGTAGCGCTTAAAGTGATGCTACCGATGTCTAATTCCCCGGTAGCATTCACAGTAACGCCGCTGGTGCTGCCTAGAGCGCCTGCACTGTTTAAGTTTAAGATACCGGCACTGACAGTGGTAGCGCCGGTGAATGTATTGCTGCCGCTTAAGGTTAAAGTGCCAGTGCCGTTTTTGGTGAGCGCGCCGCCGCCTTTGATCGTGCTGCTTTCGCTGCTGGAGCCTGTACTGGTAAAGGTGAGGGCATAATTGCTACTGGTGGTATCGATACCGCCGGACAAGCTCAGGCTGCCGCCAGAGATTGCGCCAATGGTGGTTGCGCCAGTCAAGGTAATAGCACCGCCAAAGGAACCCAGGCCGGTGCCAGCGGAAGCATAGAGTGCGCCATTGGTGCTGGTGCCAGTCCCTATCAAAGATAAAGCCGGCGTGGCGGTGAGAATCACATTGCCAATATTTAATTCCGCATTATTAGCAACGGTGATACTGGCAGTATTATTAACGCCGTCACCCAGTGCGCCAGCGCTGTTCAATTGTAAGATACCTGCCGTAACGCTGGTAGCGCCGGTAAACGTATTGCTGCCACTAAGTGTTAAGGTGCCGCTGCCGTTTTTAGTAAGGGTGCCTGAGCCACTGCCAATAGCGCCTGATTCAGTAATATTACCAGCGCTGCTGAAGGTGAGTGCTTTAGTACTGTTGGTAATGCCGCCGGATAACGTGAGGCTGCCGCCGGAAGCAGCGCCGATGGTGGTATCGGCAGCCAGAGTAATAGCGCCGCCGAAGGAAGCGGTACCGGTGCCAGCGGAGGCATAGAGTGCGCCATTGCCGCTGGTGCCGGTATTACTTAAAGTCAGTGCGGGTGAAGCAGTGAGTGTGACATTGCCGATATCGAGTTCACCACCACTGTTGACGGTGACGCTTGAAGTGTTGCCGAGTGCGCCAGCGCTATTCAGAAGTAAGCGGCCACTGGAATTAACGGTGGTGGTGCCGCTATAAGTATTGGCGCCGGAGAAAACAATCGCGCCGCCGGTGCCGCTGCCGAGTGCAATAGTAATATTATGGGCGCCACCAATATTGCCGCTGATAGTGGCATTATTACCGGAGAGCTTACCGCTGATGGTGAGATCGGTGCCTAATGTCAAAGCGCCACCCAAAGTAGTTAACTGACCCAGGGTAAAACTGCTGTTAGCGGTTACTGGATTGGAAACAGAGCGGGCAGCGCCAGCGGCGGCCAGTGTTGGGCTGCCGCTTAGAGTAATGGTGCCGGCAGAATTACCCAGGGCCGTGTTGCTGGCAATATCAAAAGTACCGCCCGTGATATTTGTGCCGCCGGTATAAGTATTGTTGCCTGAAAAATCAACCGTACCGCTGCCGGATTTGGTGAGTGCGCCAGCGCCGCTGATAGCGCCTGATAGTGTACTGCTGGAGCCTGTATTATTAACGGTTACGCCCGTATTGGTGGCTATATTGCCAGCACCGCTGATATCTGTTCCATTTAAGACAAGGCCGCCACTGGTGGCGGTAATATTGGCATTGAGGCTGATATTGCGGAAGGCGGTCAGCGTCAAGGTGTTAGCGCTGCTCCAGCTAATAGCGGTTGAAACGATAATATCGCCATTACCATTGCCGGCTGTGTTGCCGGTCTGGACAAGTACGCTTGCATTGGCCAGTGCGTTAGTTAAGGTAGTGACATTTAGTACAGAGGCAAGGGTATTACTGCCCGTATAAGTATTCGTGGGAGCGCCTGATGGGGTGACGTTTGCTGTTGAGCCGGCGCTGATGGTTAAATCGCCTGGATCTAGCAGCAATTCACCGACTGTGCCGGTGGCCGCCGTTAAATTGACGGCGCCCTGAAAATCTAAATATTGTTTGCCAGACACTTCCGCGAAACCGCCATTGCCGCTGTTAAGTCCCCCTTTAGCGGTAATGCTGCCCTGATAGGCAGTATTATCATTTGACCAGATAATCACTGTGCCGCCATCGCCTGTCGTGAGAGCAGAGGCATCAATAACGCTGTTTTCATCGACTTGTGTTGTCAAGGCATTGGTTTCCAGGCCTTTGCCTTGATAATTACCCCCTATGAGCGCCGTGCCGCCGCCGCTATCGCCGCTTACATCAATCGTTGCGTGTTCTAATTGAACATGCTGGCCTAATACTTTTACGGTACCCCCTTTGCGGCCTGCATGTTTTCCAGACGCATTTAAATGGCCGCTGACTTTAACAACGCCTGTTTCGCCGCCGTCTAAAATAATTTCACCGTTGCGTTGCGCAACACTGCGTGCCTGCGCAACGCCTGCCATGTTAATAACATTTTGCACAACACCTTGTGCAACGTTAGCGGTCATGATAATCCTGCCGCCATTGGCAATAATTTTGCCTGTGTTAGAAACGGCGTCTTGTAATGGATTGCCATTGGCGTCAACGGGTGTTTTATTTACTTTGTTATTGACGGCGAAATTAATTAATTGGTCGCCGTATAAATCGATAGTGAATTCGTTGCCAGAGGCTAAAGCGACTGCACCTAAGTTCGCTGCAATCACGCCGTTGTTTTGTACACCCGGTGCGACTAACGCCACTAATCCGGCGGCCGCTTTAATTTGACCGTCATTAATCACGCTGGTGGCTAGTTCAGGATTTTGTGTGAAGTGATAATTGCCATTTAAAAAATCTTCGTTGCGAATGTTCGCGGTGGTTGCGATGAGGCTGTTGACATTGACTCTGGCGGTCGGCCCAAAATAAATACCAGCGGGATTCACTAACACGATTTGACCATTCGCAGAAAGTTGTCCGTAAATTTTACTGACGTCGCCGCCCGTGATGCGATTTAAAATCACAGAACTTGCGGTGGGTTGTTGAAAGTGCGTATGTTCATCGGCGGCAATATTAAAATGCTGCCAATCAATAATGGCTTTATCACTGGTTTGTTGAATGGTGAGTGTTTTAGAATCGGTTTGTTGAATGTTAGCAGCGCCGGCAACGACTACGCCATTTTCTGGATTGGCTTCCAGAGGCGAGACGAAGGTGGCATATATTAGCAACGCACTTGCTAAAAAATTTGTTAATTGTTTGGCGCGACCGTTCATGATCATCACTATTACTAGTGCTGGCGCGCACGAATCCATCCAGCTATTTAGCAGCCCCAATATCCTTATGAGCTACTCTAAAACTTAATTATTATATCTTTAGTTATAGCTGCTTTTTGGAGAAAAGCCAGCCAGTTAAGAGGCTAGTTTTAACCAGGTTAATACCTGTCGGCGGGCTTTTTCCAAGCCTAGGCCATGGGTGGCGGAGAAGAGCTGGATGGTGGTTAGCGGGTAGGGTTTAAGGGTCTGTTGCGCCTGTGAGAGGGTTTTATTGGCAATATTACGGGACAGTTTGTCTGCCTTGCTTAAGAGCACATGAACAGGCAGACCGCAACCTGCCGCCCACGTTAAAAATTGCTGATCGGTTTCTTTAAAAGGGTGGCGGATATCCATAATTAAAATTAAGCCGCGCAGCGATTGCCGAGACGTTAAATATTGCGCGAGTGTCTCTTGCCAGCGCGCTTTAATTTCCTGCGCCACTTTTGCGTAACCATAACCCGGTAAATCAACTAAACGATGGTGATTATCAAGGGTAAAAAAATTAATTAATTGTGTGCGTCCCGGTGTCTTGCTGGTTTTCGCTAATTTTTTATTGTTAGTGATAGCATTTAACGCGCTCGATTTACCCGCGTTCGAACGGCCGGCAAAAGCGACTTCATAATCTTGGTCAGCGGGCAATTGTTTTAAAGCGGCGGCGCTGATTAAAAATTCTGTGGGTGGAAAATGAATGATGGACATTATGCAGCCATCTTTAGTTTATTTAAGGGTTTAAGATGTAACTTATTTTTTTGTAGTTGCGCTTTCCACAGGTCGTAACCTGCTTGCAAATTAATCCATAATTTATCAGATGTATTAAAAACAATGGATAACCTGATCGCCATGTCGGGACTACTATTCGCATGACCGTTGAGTAGTTTTGACAGCATCGGGCGCGATACTTTTAACGCTTTGGCGGCTTCTGTAACAGAAAGCGCTAAGGGTTCCAGACAAAGGCTTTTTACCAGACTGCCTGGATGTTTTGGATTATGTATCATAATGTTCACTCCTCTTTAATGGTAATCGTGATAATCAACTAAAATAACATCTTGTATAGTGATTTATAGTGATTAAGTCAATGCCTGTTCCAAAATGACTTGCGGTATTCTTATTTTTTATAAATCAGAAAATAGCGCTAACAAGTCTTCTCCCGATACACTACCCTTGTTTGTATGGGGTTCACCCAATAATCCTTCCAGCAAAGCGCGCTTCCGTGTTTGCATATCGAGAATTTTTTGTTCTACCGTTTCCCGGGTAATTAATTTATAAACAAAAACCGTTTTGTTTTGACCAATCCGATGCGCACGGTCTGTGGCTTGCTGTTCAACCGCAGGGTTCCACCAGGGATCGTAATGAATAACGGTGTCTGCCGCGGTGAGATTTAATCCAACACCGCCTGCTTTTAAACTAATCAGAAACAATTTAATTTTACTGGTTTGAAATAGCTGAATAGGGGTATGTCGATCAACTGTTTGTCCGGTTAATTTAACATATTGTATGCCGCGTTCTTTCAGTTCATGTTCAATAAGACCTAACATTTCGGTAAATTGAGAAAATAATAAAATCTGCCGCCCTTCTTCCAGCAAACCTGACAACATTTCCATTAATAATGTTAATTTAGCCGATTGGGTTTTTAATTTTTTTACGGTATTCATTTTCAACAGGCGAGGGTCGCAACAGATTTGCCGCAATTTAAGTAATGCGTCGAGAATAATAATATGGCTTTTTGCCAGTCCTTTGCTGCGAATGGCCGCCGTTATTTTTTCGTGCATCGCTAAACGCACACTTTCATATAAATCACGCTGTGCGCCTTCCAGCTCAATTTCTCTAATCATCTCGATTTTTTTGGGTAATTCTTTGACTACTTCTTCCTTGGTGCGTCTTAATAAAAAGGGCGCAATCCGTCTGGCTAAACTTGCGCGGCGCTCTGCATCGGCATGTTTCTCAATAGGGGTACGGAACAAACGATGAAATTGTCTGGCATCTCCTAGTAAACCAGGTAATAGAAAATTAAATAATGACCATAATTCTCCCAGGTGATTTTCCATGGGAGTGCCTGTTAAGCAAAAACGATGCGTAGCTTTTAATAGTTGCACAAGCTGAGTGACCTTTGCTTTGGGGTTTTTAATGACTTGCGCTTCATCTAAAACCAGCAAATAATAGTCTTGTTTCATTAAAAATTCATGATCTCTCACCACTAGCGGATACGTTGTGAGCAGAAGATCATAATTCGCCACTTTGTCAAAATGCTGCTTGCGATCAGCGCCCTGCAGAATCAGCACCCGCAAAGCAGGCGCAAATCGCTCCGCTTCACGTGCCCAATTAAACATCAGGCTGGTAGGCGCAATGACTAAAGCAGGTTTAATTAATCTCCCCTTTTGTTTTTCCAGTAAAATATGCGCCAGCGCCTGCACGGTTTTACCTAATCCCATATCATCCGCCAGGATTCCCGCCAGATTATATTCGCGTAAAAATTGCAGCCAGTTCAAGCCCTGCTGTTGATAAAAACGTAGAGACGCTTGAAAACCAGTCGGCGGTTCAACGGCTGTAATGGATTTAAAATGACGTAGTTTTTTACTGAATTCCAGTAAACGTTCGCTGCCAAACCAGCGGAATTTTGCTGCTTCGCCCGCCACAGCGGCCAATTCTTCTAACTGTGCAGCACGCAATACAGAAAGCTTTAATTTTCCAGTGCCTAGATCAACCGCGGGATCAAATAATTCTGTCAGCAGATATAAAATAGGTTTAATGCGTGATAGGGGTAGAATTAACTTACGGCCATCCTGCAAAGGCGCCACAATACTACCTTCCTGAGCAAGTGCGCTAATATTTTCTGCGGAAAATTGCTGAGGTAATTGCATAATCATTTTCTGCAGAATCGGCAATAAATTAATACGTTCGCCTTCCGCCATAATGCCTAATTCCAGCTCAAACCACTGGTTATCGGAGGGTTCTCCCAGCTCTGAATACCAGGTTTCATCTTCTGCCTTAATATAGCGATGAGGAAAATCCGCTGTTATTTCAATATGCCAGCCTTTAGCCTGCAAAACCGGCAATACTTTTAAAGTGAAATCCACCCACTCCTGGCTATTTTGATGAGGATGAAAAGTAAATATATACGCAGCGCTGGTAGGATTGAAATATTTTAGCTGCTTGAGTCCGTAGCTCTGTAAAAGGCTAGCGGCTTTGTTTTCCTGCTGAGTATTGCGTGTAATCTGATGGATCGTTTTATTTTCTATTTGCGTCAGCGGCATTTTATTGCCGAAAAAAGCGTTTGTTCCTTGATAGTCAAAGCTTAAGTCGGCATAGGGTACAGCTTCTAGCATAGAGGTCGATGCTCGATACCATCCGCCTTCATGCTTAAATACTTGAGCATATAAACGCAGGCAAGGCACGGGTTTGATCTGAGTAATTATTTTTTTCCTATACATGACAGGTAAGGGTATTTTAACAGTCGTCACTTTATCTAAGGCTGTTTTGACTTTTGCAAATTCATGCAATTTAATGGCAGGCGCTGATAATAACTGTTGTGCTAAAGTGGCGGATAAACCGGTTAAAACAAGCCCTGTTTCCCAGGTGTTACAGTCAATATACCAGGGCGGTGTTAATGTCAGTGTAATATAATGAGCGTGATCAAAGACGCCTATCAAGCGTTGATCGCCATCATTCTGCATTATCCATTCTAAATGGGCATTTTTCGGTGTGCTTTTTTTTAAAGGTGGGTTATCCGGCGTATCCCAATGACACCGGCCTGTCTGTAGCAACATTTCCAGCACTTGCACACCTTTTTCACCTTTTAAAACAATACCTTGAGGTGTGTAATAAGCGGTAGATTTTATAAAAGCGAGTTCCTGAAGTATCGTTTGATCAGCCGGGGTAAGATAACGCGCGGTACTATGCAGAATTGTGCTGGTTAAAGGTTTGGCATTACCATAACCACCACTTTTTGTTTTCCGGCACTTATAAAATTCCACGGTTAGTTGCGTTATTTTAGCGTTATTCTGTACATTATTTTTTAAAATATACAATAGCCTTTCTTGAATATCTGCAGCATACGCATAAGGGTCAACGGGAAGCTGGGCTACTTTTGTCACTGTGTTTAACCATTGGCTGGTAAAATAATCCAGTTCTTCTTTCTCGTTGACCTGTGAAAATTCCGTTGAGTATAATAATTGGGGCGTCTTTTTTAAATTTGATTCTTCTGATGAATGCGTTGAACCTGCAAGCGCTTGTAATAACAAAGCCACGGCGTGTTTACAATCAAATCCCACATAACAACTGCATTCGGTATCTATAATTTCTTTGGCATCGCTAATAACTGAAACCTTATAAAAATTGCCGTGCGAACCTTTAACCTGTCCAGACAGAATAAATCTATTAATACTCCTTTGATCAGCCTGGAGCGTAAAATTTTTCACATGTCGCTTATGAAAATAATTCAAACCACGCGCATACGTATGTTTATCAAAATACGCTTTAATAATCGATTGCTTGTAAGGTAATTCAGGCATATTTTTTACATCCTGTAAAATAACTGTTTGAAGTTAATGTAAATATTAATCTCCATCGCGTAAGGTTTCAGTGGGAACGGCTGGCTTTTTTATTTTCTTGCTTCCTGATTTTTATCTTACAAAAAAATCTGCGCTAATCCCAAATCTTTTTTTTAATCCAGCAATTTGGTTTTTAGATAGAGAGCGTTCTCCATTAAGATATTTGGATACATTGGCTTGTCCACCAAAAATATCCGCTAAATCTGTTTGATGTAAATTATGTGATTTCATCAAATATTTAATTATGTCAATTTCATTGATATTATGACCAATTTCAGGGTAATGTTCATTGTCATACTGCTCTAAGTTTTCACCGATAATTTGCATAACAATGGTTAGTGGATGTTTATCGTTATCTCGCACTTCATCAATTAATTTATCAAGAATTTTTTCAAGCGTAGAATATTCTCTAACATTACGGGGTTTTTTAAACACAGAAATAGGTAAATGAAATTTGTGGTCTGTTTTTTGATCTACATAATCAATTGCCAGGGCTGCCATACTCATAATTCACCTCGTTTTAATTTAGCCTGGTTGTAGGGTTTACTGTACTCAGCATGAGTCCATATCGTTCTAATATAGCAGTGCTGTGTATTATAATGAATTGCTGTAATTAAACGGTAATTATTACCGCCGATATTAAAAATCGTATAGCCATAAGCAGAATCAACACTATTGAACTTTTCTCTCAACGCATTTAAATTTTTTGCGCTAGATATTTGCATTGTAATGTACCATTCTATTAGTGGTAATTCAGCCTGGGCATTGTCCCTGCTATAATCACGAATCTTCTTTTTTGAAATAATGCGCAAGTTATTTCTCACGTAATAATACTTATATATATTCATCCCACTCAGGTTTTGCGTATTTAAATCTCCTCCCCCTTCAAGGGGGAGGATTAAGGTGGGGGTGATCTAAGCTAAAAAGCAGCCTTTAGATCACC
>JBEPVU010000064.1:0-9212 GCA_041690855.1 Gammaproteobacteria bacterium
CCCTCACCCGCCCAGGCTACGCCTGGTCGGCCTCTCCCGCTGGAGAGGCGAAAAAAAGAGGGTTTGATTTAAAAACTTATGTATAAACCTTCCCACTTAAAAGGGGAAGGAATAATACGCAATTTCAAAGTGTGACCACTATAAATGAATTGCATAAACCGCTGCCAGAATAGTGGCTTTTACAACATTAAACGGACAAACCAGGGTAGTACCTTTATATAAACAAGGTTGTTTTAAAGACTGCCAATCAGTGGAGTCAATAAATTTTTTGGCTTTTGCAAATACAGCCGGTTGAATATATTTTTTTCGTTGTTGTTCACTGGACAATGCCAGCACTGCTAAAGCCGTTTCTTCTACAGTAGAAATATTATCATAGCCCCAGCCCCCATCGTTGCGTTGTTGTTTTAATAACCAGTCTACACACTGATGAGTATGTTCAGGCGCTAAATCCGTCAACGCGAAAATAATAGCGGACACTGCGTAATACGGCGAACTATGCCAGGCATCCTGTAACACATTTTCTAAGCCCGTCTGAAATGCTGTATCAATCCATTGTAAGGTTTTATTAATAATCGGTTGAACCTCTGTAACCGCATGAAAAAATTGCAGTGCGCGTAAAGCATTGGCATTAACACTGACAGAAGGCGTGGGATCTTCCCGATAATGATAAAAATATTCGCCGTTAAAAAATTCAAGTAGTGAATGATAATCCACATTGATGCCCGCTTTTTTTAAACTGATCAATCCTAATGCGGTATCGTCAGCATCCAGCGAAGGACTATAACAGGAATAACCTAAACCATTACGTTGTTGCCAGTATGAATGTAGTTTTGTAATTAAAGGATTTAAATCCTCGAGAGGAATATTGCCTTTTAATAAAAAATCCAGCGCAAAGGTTAATTCATATTGCTCCATGGGATGATAAGGCGGTATGCCGCCATGCTCTGCCTGCACAAGATTTTTTAAATAAGTAAAGGTATCCGGCACATCCTGGCCACGCCAGCGGTTAGCGGCCAGTAGATAAGCGCTGGCTGCCGTAGAAGCGAGCAATGAGCCATTGCTATTTAGCACACTGGCAGTGATTGGCCATGGCTGTTGTTGGTCTGTTAAGAGCGATCCCCCTAACATTTCCAGACACAGCCAGAAAATATTGACGTTCTGGTAATCCGTCTGCTGCAAATAGTTTTTCAGCATATGACGCTGTTGTTCGCCACTGGCTAAAAAAGGCTGACAGGCCGTCATAAAGTTTGCAGGTAAGTGCAATTGTTTTGTCTGGAATTCTTCCAACAGCGCCACCAGTAATAATTCAAAACCAAACGTTTTATCTTTACTGTGATTAAATTGATTGCCCAGGTTAATTAAAGCCTGCTGGCCACGTTTTATTAAAGGTTCATCCTCAGCAAAATGCCATTGATATAACGCCAGTAAAACAGCCAGCGTGGCGAGGGTATTGGCAAATGGATTCAAGGGATTGAGTGTACCCCAACTGCCATCAGCCAGTTGTTGTGTTCTCAGCCAGTTTAAAGCCGCAGGAAAAGCGGGCGCTGATTGATGGAGTTCAGGAACCCGGCTGACCCAGGCAGTAGCATAAGACGTAGGATAAAAAACAGCATGCTCTTTGAGCAGTGCCTGACTTAATTGCGTTATTTCAGATTGCAGTGTGATTAACATATTATTGCTCGCGGGTAATAGCATAATCGCCACGGGGCGATTCAAATTCAAAACTATATTTATACTCATGGAATTGCACAAAATGCAGAATAATTTTACTGGCCTGTTCATTGCCTAAAACCGTGCTTAATTGTGTGAGTTTTTGAGATAATATTTGATATTTTTGTTGATAGAGTTCAGCGGAATAATCGATATTCTGGCAGAATAAATAAAGATTTTCGGCTATCGATGATTGGTTAGCTAAGGAATCAAGGCAAATATTAAATTCACCGTGCTGCAAATCTTTTCGAATGCGTGCGAAAGACAAAAATAATTCTTCGCGGGATGATAAAAAATGTAAATAAGCAAAAATTGAATCGAATTGATCGTTGCTGCGATAAATCTTTAATTTTTCGTATAACGATGATCTATCGCTGGCGTTCATCCGCAATAAATGGGTACCCACGTCATTGAGCAGACGCACCAGTAAAGCGCCATCCGCCATGGCTGAATAGAGTAAACCATTGTCAATAACGGTTTTAAAGTTTTTGCAGGGCTTCACTTCATGCAGTGCGCCTATGCAATAAGCCAGTGTAGGCACTGTCAATATGGAATTTAACCCCCAATCCGCTAGCGTTTGCCAACTAGCCTGACTGGATTGTTGGATTATATGATTAACAGCATCATAGCGGGCAATTAGACTTTCTTTTAATAAGGGATAAATAGGACTATTTTGCATTGAAGCCAGTAATTGCAGACACGTTTCACTGTTTAACAGCAAAATCGCTAAAAATGAATGCTCCAGAAGATGGGATGAAACTTCTTTGTTATGTTCAGCATACATTGCAATAAATAATTGCATCTGCTGTGGCGCCAGCGTTTTTTGACTCACAGAAATTTGCTCGACTAATCCAGCGATAGGCGTCAACAATTCATAGGTGCTTGCCTGTGCGCCCTTAATTTTTTCAATCATAACGCGATTAAAATGCAACAGAATTTCTTTTTGCATTGGATAAACAGGATTCGTATTTTTTGCGCTGGCTGCCAGGCCAACACCTAGGTTATCGGACAATGTTTCGTAGGCAAAATAAGCATTCAGCACGCTGATATAAGGCGTCATTTTGTTTAAAACAGACGGGCTGATGATCTCGCTGAATAATTTTAACTCCAGCTCAATCGAACCGGCTACGCCTAACATGCGCAGATAATTTTCCTGCTGAGGATTATCATTTTTTAATAGCCAAAGCATAAAAGCTTTTATTTTTTCATCTGGCAAACTGTTATTGACCGCCTGACTGATATGCTCGGCAGCGAGCTGCAAAAAATTATAATAGTACTTATTGTGAACAATTTTCATAGTGTTTCCTTTTCTATGATAGGTATTGCAAAAGAAATTGCTTAAATTTCAAACATAAGTCATGTGAATATTACCTGGCAACGGTAATCTGTATTAACTATAGCTTATTTTGTGAACTTTGCCTGAACGCCATTTTATTTTTTAATTTAATGGATGGTAAATGTGTAAAGAGATAATGCTGCAAGCTTATGACAAATTGTTGTAAAATGCTCTGGGTTTAATAAATGATGACATCATTTTTGAACTTGTATTTAGAAAAATAACAAAATTATTTATTTATATGGAGAAGAAAAATGCCTACGTTTGATCAAGAAAATCCTATTTTGAAAAAAATAAACGCAAATGGTATTACACCTTTTGAAACTTTATGGGGCGTAGATAAAACACAACGATATGCTTCCGCTACTCTAATGACAGCAGTAGTAAATAAGAACGAAAATAAAAACGAAAATGAAAATAAAATGGAGTCAAATAATGAGGACATCAAAAGTAGCACAATTTCAATCGACGAAACAATCATTGCTAGAATTATTGAAACCGATAATCCAAAATATTCAGATTATATGTATTTTATAGAGAATTATTTCCCCTCAAAGAAAGAAGATAGCCATAAAACTTCAGCAACATACCAGGCTTTTTGGAAAGCAGTAGCGGATGGCGCACTTACGCTTGAAGATGCGTTTGCTATTTTATATCACGCGCATGAAAATACTGTTTTCAGATTAAATATAGGTAAACAATGTGGTGAAATTTTAAGGGCTAAACAATTAAACCCTGTCTTTTTAAAAACAGTAATAGCGGCTTTAAAAACCACGCAAAAATTTAAAGATGAAATTAAAACACAGGATAGATATGAATTTGGTCGTAATCCAGGCGCAATGACACAGTTAGTTAATACACTTGAAACTTATTTATCGCATGATCCGGGCGTACTTGCAAATATTGATGGGTTTTTAAAAAATGAATATATTAATCCTGCTACAGAAGCGATTAAAAAGTTTATGGATAGTGAAGGATTGTTAAGGGAACCTGGAAAACCAGAAAATCAAGCTTTATTAAGTAATAGATTAAAATTAAGTGAATACTTTAATCAAGCTGTAATCGATCCTAAAATAAAGAATATTGATATGAATGCTTATAAAAATAATGGAAATGTTAATAAATTAATCGATAATCTGGATGGTATTGCGCACAACTATTTTTCATTTGCTATGCATATGGCTGTGACGATTCCAGGTGCGGTGGGCGCTGAGTTAAAAAATTTCGTGCAGGAAAGAATGCAGACAATTTTAAACATTTTTATAAATGGCGATAAAAAAGCTGGAAAAGAAGTTGCAAAAATTGGCGCTAATTACTATTTTATTGCAAGTACTGAAAATCTTGATAAGCCAGGAAAAACACTCGTCCTTATGAAAATTGAAACCATTACGGATGATAATGGAAAAACATTGCTAGATTTAGTTCAATTTAATAAAAAAGATGATTTTTTAAAAGAGTTTTTTTCTAAATACTCTAAATTACAAATTAAAAACATTTTTAAAGAAAAAGAGAGTTATTATTTTATTTTTACAGGAAAAGTGCGCACTGGTAAAAATCAGGAGATGAAAGAAATTGTTGCAAAACTTATTAACCACGAAGGGTTTGAAAAATTAGTTGAAATTGACGAAAATGAAAAAAAACAAATTGAAGGTGTGATAAAAGAAGAAGGAAAACTTGAAAAGGTTACGCACGCGGCTATTCAATATGGAAATAAAATTTTCCCAAATTTAGTTTTTGGATTGCTGGCGGATTTTTTTAATCTGAAAGTTATGGGTGATGCGGTAATTCAACAGTTACAAGCTGATTTTAAAATAATGATTATAGAAAAATGGGGAAAGGATATTGCTAAATTACCGCCATATCTTGATGTTTATGCTGAAAATGCAGCTAATATTTTTGCCAGTATGCTGTATAGTATTTTTGTAATACCCATGATGAAAATTGCCAGTTTTTTGCCTGAAAAGCTTGATGAATATTACCCTAGAACTAAGCCGGAACAAGCAGGTGCTATAGTGCAACTCAATCAAGATTCTATCAGTTACAATTTTATCAGCTGGTTTTTTTTAGATAAACATATTTATGGTAATCTGGATTTACAGAAGTATTTCTTTGGTTCTGAATTTATATTTTTCGACAATCAGGAGTCAGGTCATACGCCTAAAAAAATAGAAATTGAGCCTGCAAAAATCAATTATAAGGCCCTGGCGGAGAAATATTATGAAATGTTGAAAGTTGCCAAAAAAAGTAAAAACGTTATGTCTAATGAAGATTTTTTTAAATTTTCAATAGCCATGTTGCTTTTGAGTGGATATCCTATTGATGTTGTTTTAAACGATATTAAAAATAGCAATATTAAAGTCGAGGCTATTCTTACGCAGCCTATTAGAAATGATTTAACAGATGGTAAAACTGAATTCAATATTCTCCAGTTAGCATATTTAATGCAGGATGAGGTGTTTTTTAAAAATTTCACTAAATTTTTCAATTCGATAAAAATAAGTAGAGATACCATTATTTTGCATGTTTCAAAAGTAAAAAATTTAACTGATCAAGATAGTGATTTCTATACTAAATGGTTTCCTAAGCATATTGGTAAGTTTGATGCAAAATTGAATAAAAACGCTGTATCAAGAACTAATAGTAATGAAGAACAAAATTTTTCAACCTCTAATGAGGAAGAGAAAGGAGAGAATACGTTTCAGCAAACTGAGATATTGTATGGTTCAAATAATACATCTCCATCTCATAAATGTACATTAGTTTAAATATTACCAAGGATGGATAAACTAATGACTAAACATAAACTCTGGCATACCTACGTCAAAGCCCCGTTAAATTTTTCCACCTTAACGGGGTGGCGTTATCCAGGCATTCCGCGGTTAAAAGGCAATTTTTTAATCGGACGGCTTGGCCGTTTATTTACGGAAAATGGTATATTAGAAAATATCAGCGCAGCCGGTGAGCTGGCCTCGAAACATCCCAGCGGAATGTGTTATTTCTGGATTGGCACGCAGCTTGCGTTGTTAATTACGCGGGTGGATGATATTTACGAATTGAAAGTGAAATATGATGCGCATTTGTCCCGCGATTTACCTTTGCTGGAAAAATTCGCTGGCGCTTCTATTTTTACCGATGATCGTGAAACCTGGCGCAAAAAACGCCATATCTGCCAGCAAGCCACTGCACCCAAAGCGCTGGAAAAACTAGCGCCTGGTATGCAGCAGGTAGTTGATGGTTATATTCAAGCTATCAAAGCGCATGGAGCGCAGCCTGTGCAACTGAGAACATTATTTTATAATTGGGTGGTTGATATGGTGACTGCCAATTTAATGGGTTGCCGTAGTAAATCATTTGAATGTAAGCGAGAAGAAATTGCTATTAACGCATTGTCTCCAGTTGCACATTATCTGTCTGGCGCGGTGCATGATGTATTTGAATTTCGCAGCGTATTCAAATGGATGCTGCCAGCGTTTATTAGAAAATTATTTTTTCGCCATGAATTAAATGATTTTGAACGGCTGAAAAAAGATATGAAGGCTCGTTATTATGAAGTTTTCTTAAATCCTAATCGCACTAATATTCTAGCGAACGAAAATTTATTACAAAAAATATGGTTATTGAATCATGCTAATAGTCATCATTCAGGCGAACCGAGTAACGAAGAAATTTTTGGCGATGGTTTGTTTTTATTATCAGCCGGTGTAGCGACTACCGTAGCAACCTTAGAATTTATTATAAAATTATTAGCCGCGCATCCAGAATGTGTCGAGAAATTACGTGCTGAAATTAAACACGCAGCGCCAGACGGCAACATGACACTGGCTAATATCCAGCAGATGCCTTACCTGGAAATGATTATTAAAGAAGCTATGCGCTTGTATCCGCCGGTGCCATTATTTTTGCCTAGAGAAATTATCAGTGATACGGAAATCAACGGATTGCCGCTCTTTAAAGGCGATATTCCTATGGTCGCCGCTTATATTACCCACCGCTCACCGGATTTATGGGAGCAGCCCGAAGCTTTTATTCCCGAACGTTTCGCCGCAGAAAATGCAGACAACATGCCTAAAAACGCCTATATGCCATTCAGCATCGGCCCGCGTTTCTGTGCGGGGCAGCAATTTGCGCTGCAGGAAATGAAATTGATTTTAGCGGGATTATATTTGACTTATGGTATTGAAATTGAAAATAATACGTTTGAGGTTAGCTTGAAACAAGGCGGGCTTGCGCCCAAACAAGCGCCTGTTGCTCATTTTTCGCTTGACTAAACAGTCCTCAAAAAAAGGTATAACAAAACGTACTATGCTGAATACATTATCTTCGAACAATATTTTAGTTTCCTTTTTAATTATCGGGGCTTTGAATTTTCTGGCGGTGATCAGCCCTGGCCCGGATTTTGCGATGGTCGTTAAAACCGCCATAGCGCAGACACGTAAAACCGCTATTTTTACGGCATTAGGCATCGCATTAGGCATTTTTGTGCATGTGACCTATTGTATTTTAGGGCTGGCAATTATTATCACAAAATCTTTGCTGTTGTTCAGTATTATCAAATACTGTGGCGCGGCCTATTTTATTTACTTAGGTATCCAGGGATTACGTGCCAGAATGCCGGACAATCAACTAAAAAATTTTGCGGGCGCAACGCAGCCAATCAGCCTATTTACTGCGTTAAAACGCGGTTTTTTTTGTAATGTATTGAATCCAAAAGTCACGGTGTTTTTTCTAGGATTATTTACTTTAGTCGTAAAACCTACTACTCCTTTATACATCCAGGCTTTATATGGCGTTGAAATGGCAACTATCACTTTTCTGTGGTTCTCTTCGTTAACCCTACTCATTACCCACCGTACTATTAAAGCTAAAATCACGCGCTTTCAGTATTATATTACTAAACTAATGGGTGGTTTGCTGATATTATTCGGGGTCGAACTGGCCTTATTGGAACATAAGTAAATGGCGTTGATTGTACAAAAATTTGGTGGGACTTCGGTCGGCAGCTTAGAACGTATTCAAGAAGTCGCGCAAAAAGTAGCCCAGACAAAAGCGCAGGGACATGATGTTGTAGTGGTTGTTTCCGCAATGAGCGGTGAAACCGATCGTTTGATTGCGCTGGCCAAAGCCCTGAATACGCAACCTGATCCTAGAGAATATGCCACGTTAGTGAGCACGGGCGAGCAGGTGTCTATGGCGCTGGTATCGATGGCATTGCTGGCGTTAGGCTGCCAGGCGCGCTCTTATACGGGCGGGCAGGCGCGGATTTCCACCAATAATCATCATAAAAAAGCCAGGATTATGGGCATTGAGGCCGATGCTTTAAAAGAGGATTTGCAGCAGGGCTATGTGCCGGTGGTAGCAGGTTTTCAAGGGATTGCGGCTAATGGCGATATTACTACACTAGGCCGCGGCGGGTCGGATACCACGGCTGTTGCTCTGGCGGCGGCCTTAAAAGCGGATGAGTGTCAGATTTATACGGATGTCGATGGCGTTTACACCACCGATCCACGGATTGTGCCGGAAGCGCGCCGGTTAGCAGTGATTACGTTTGAAGAAATGCTGGAATTAGCCAGTTTAGGCGCCAAGGTATTGCAGATTCGTTCGGTCGAATTTGCAGGTAAATATAACGTACCTTTACGGGTACTATCGAGTTTTCAAGAGGGGCCAGGTACATTGATTACATTTGAACAAGCGGGGATGGAAGCGCCGAAAGTGTCGGGGATTGCTTTTAATCGGGATGAAGCGAAGTTAACCTTAATGGGCGTGCCGGATAAACCTGGCATTGCCGCCCGTATTTTAGAGCCTATCAGCAGAGCGGGCATTGATATCGACATGATTATTCAAAACGTTGCTGTAGAAGGTATCATCGATTTTACCTTTACAGTCCATAGAGATGATTATCAAAAAACCTTAGAATTGCTTGCGGATGTAGCCAGGGAATTGGAAGCACGGGCAGTACTGGGAGATAACAAAATTGCCAAGTTGTCTGTGGTGGGGGTTGGAATGCGCTCACATGCAGGCATAGCGAGCACTATGTTCACTACGCTTGGCAACGAAGGTATCAATATTCAATTAATATCTACTTCAGAAATTAAGATCTCCGTAGTAATTGATGAGAAATACCTCGAATTAGGGGTACGTTCTTTGCATACTGCCTTCAGCTTAGGAC
>JBEPVU010000065.1:0-8849 GCA_041690855.1 Gammaproteobacteria bacterium
GCAAAGCCTTTTTGTAAACACGCTGTAAATACATCCCTGTACGCTCAAGTGCCGCTCCTGCGGCACATGGTTTACAAAAAGGCTTTGCCTCTGGCTAACGAAAGTTTGTCTTTAAACGCAATTCCTCAGTAGGACTAGTATATAATATGTCAAATAATAAAAATACCCTAAATGAATTTCCAGCGGGTGACGTTAGTTTTTCGCTGATAGGCGCGGTTGGAAAAATAGAAGTATTAACCAGTCTGCCGGCTCGGGATATTAAACCCATGGTAGGTGTTATCTGTCATCCGCATCCTTTGTTTGGCGGCACGATGCATAATAAAGTGGTTTATACGATAGCGCGCGCTTTTAAAGAAATGGGTTTGCCGACTGTGCGGTTTAATTTTCGTGGGGTGGGCGCTAGTGCAGGGCAGTATGATGAAGGTAAGGGCGAAACGGATGATTTGCTGACGGTATTGCAATGGGTACAACAGGTCATGCCGGAAGCGGCTATCTGGCTGGCGGGTTTTTCGTTTGGTTCTTATGTGGCGGCACGTGCTGCAACACGCTGGCCGGTTGCGCAATTAATCAGCGTAGCGCCGCCTGTGATCAATTTTAATTTTGCGGAATTGCCAGCCATTACTTGTCCCTGGTTGATCGTGCAGGGCGATGCCGACGAAATTGTTGATCCTGAAGCCGTATTTAATTGGATTAATACTTTATCGCCACCACCTCATGTAATACGCATGACGGGCGCCAGCCACTTTTTTCATGGGCAATTAATTGAATTGCGGCAGGTGTTGATTGCCCATTTATCATCCGCTATCTATTTATAAGGATAATACAGTAAGCGAGTGATTTTTTTCCCAATGCTTAATTGAGGCATAAAGTTTCGTTTGGGTGAAGAATTGTCCTTCATAAGCCAGCCGAAGGGAGCATTCAATAAATTCAATTGTTATAGTCTTGGAGCCTAAGAATTTGCGAAAAGCGAGTGATAATATTGCGCATAAATCATGGCCGCAACAGATTTGCCAAGGGTCATGCTTCTCACTTTTTAATTCTTGTATGGCGTTTTTAAGTATATTTTCATTCAAAATATGTTGCCTTGAATTATTTTTTAGTTCTTTAATGAGAGTATTTAAATCACAATTCAAATTTGTCTTATCAATGAAATTAGAAAATTTAAGTCCTTCAAATTTTAGATTTAAATTTTTTCTTAAAGAGAATAATCTTAAGTAGCCAATATTTATTCCACATTCAATTAGTTTAGAACGGATATTTATTTTGCCATGTAGTGTGGCTATTTTTTCTTTTGAACCAAATTCTTTGAGTACTTTTTCCAGCGCAGGAGATTGTAATATTATCGTTTCTAAGTCGTGAGAATCAGTTATAAAAAGGTCTTTCATAGTAGGTATGTTTTTTTCAACATGCCAATAGTCTGCATCTGCTATTGCTAAAATACCTGCGAAATTATCTTTATGTAAAATTTCAAGCACTTTTAATAAAGCATCTTTTTTAAACGCTATTTCGATGTTACATTCTTTTTCGTTAATGAAATTGCTATAAGTCTTTTGATCTTTTTCACCTTCTACTACTAGAAATGACCCTGAATATTGGGTGCGTTGCATTCGTATTCTATTAGCAATAGTATACTCATCCGTATATTCTTTTAAGGGTTTATATTGCATTAATTAGGGCTCTCTAAAGCTACCGTTAAATCCCATCTGTTGTTTATTATTTCTGGTGAGTGTGTGGCTATAATGGCATCAAATTTAGATAATTTCGCCATTTCCTGTAGATCTTTAAGAAATTCTTTCTGCCAGGCTACATGCAGAGATATTTCAGGTTCATCAATTAAAATTAAAGAGTTTGGGGTTACTTTAAATAATAATTCATACAGCATCACAAGTTCATGCTGCTCACCTGATGAAAGCTTATCTAGCGATAATGGCGCCTGGTAAGTAGTAGTGAAAGAAAATCCTTTTTCCCGATTGATGGATAATTTTTTGTATAAAAATCTG
Organism: Gammaproteobacteria bacterium; assembly: GCA_041690855.1. Taxonomy (GTDB): domain Bacteria; phylum Pseudomonadota; class Gammaproteobacteria; order CAIUAS01; family CAIUAS01; genus CAIUAS01. The sequence continues at coordinate 2,001 of JBEPVU010000065.1, forward strand.
TCATTTATAATATTTAACAATAATTCAATTTTTGCGAGAATTTCATCAAATACACTTAATTTTTCCTCGGTATCAGTAACGTAGATTGACAAAGCATTTTGATTTTTCTCATCAGCGGGTTCTTGAATTAAAGCTATGGACTTTTCTTTATCTTTCTCCAGAAGTCCAACCTGCATTAATCTATCACGCTTTTTTTCCAGTTGTTGCAATTTTTCTTTTATTTGTTGAATACTTAAAACCATATTCATTTTTTGCTGAACAAGCCGGCTTGGAAAGCTGCTATCTAAAGATTGTGCTAAAATTGCATATTCAGCAATTTTAAATTTGATTATTGAAACTAATTCTTTTGAGTATTCCAGTACAGTATATTTAAAAGGTGAATCAGATGAATGGATATGAAATATATCACCATAAAATAATCTTTGTGTTTGAATCAATCTTACTTTCAATTGATTTTTTAGATCTAATAACCATTCAGGTTCTTTTTCTGGCAGCCGCTTGCTGAATTCCATGGGTAGATAATGGCGATATTTATCTATAACTTCCTCAAGTAAGAAAATTTCTCCTGTTACTGAATTAATCCATCTATGTGTTCCTTCAATATGGTTAAGCTCAGGGATTGCTCTGGAAATAAAGTCAGGAAGAGAAGGTGTGAAACGATACTCTTTCAGAGAAATAGAGTTTTTTCGAATTGAATTTGTTGCAATGTCAAATTTTTTAGGTTCAAGGCCGGGTTTGTAAAGTGAAAATACTATACTGGGTTTACTATCTATCTCCTCATCATCTATTTTTTTCGATTGATACTCTTTCTCCACCAAGAGAAAGGTATTATTATCAAATTCTATTTTAAAGCTTTTAAAAGGAATATGTTGAAGTTCATAGTAATCAGAGTTGAATATAGCATTGATAATTTTCAACAAAGCAGTTTTACCAAAACCATTAGGGCCATGAATAATGGTAATATGTTCTTCTTTGCGAAGAGGAATAATGTGGTCAAAAACCTCGAATAAACCGACAACAGTTAATTGCGTTATTTTCATTAAAACACCTTAAATTGAAGTTTGAATATGAGTAGAAAATAACATCTTCAATACTTGACTACAAACTTCTTTAAACATGACATGCTATAATAAAACATATTTTAATTAAAGTAAATATAAAATAAATATCCTTTTAAGAATAGATGTTTAACCCATGACACCTTTAGAACTTTATAACGACTCTTTAGCCAGACAACACTATAAACCCGATCCACAGCAGCAACAGGCCGTGTTGGAATTGCAGCGGGTTTATGATGAATTAAAAACCATCCAGGCAAAAGAAAACTGGTCGCAGCGGATTACTGCTAAATTTAAAAAATCACGACAAAAGCCAGTAAAAGGCGTTTATTTATGGGGTGGCGTGGGTATTGGCAAAACCTGGTTGATGGATATTTTTTATCAAACCTTACCAGCAGCAAATAAAATGCGCTTGCATTTTCATCGCTTTATGCAGCAGGTACATCATGAATTAAAAAACTTACAAGGCCAGCCCGATCCGTTAAAAAAAGTGGCGCAGCATTTTTGCTAAACAAGCGCGCGTGATTTGTTTTGATGAGTTTTTGGTGAATGATGTTGTCGACGCCATGATTTTAGCTAATCTGCTGCAAGCCCTATTCGCCGAGGGTATTACACTCATCACGACTGCTAATTTACCGCCGGACGATTTATATCGTCATGGTGTGCAACGCGAATATTTTATGCCTGCTATTCATTTACTGAAACAACATCTGGCAGTCCTGCATTTAACCACGGAATATGATTATCGTTTGCGTTTATTAGAGCAGGCGGGTACTTATTATTGTCCGTTAGGCGAGCAGGCTGAGCAATTTATGCGGAATTATTTTAAACAATTAACACGCATGGAATATACGGAAGGCCAGCATACGCCATTATTAATTGAAAACCGGGAAATAACGGTTATCAGTTATAGTCATCAAGTTGCCTGGTTTGATTTTAATATATTGTGTCATGCGCCGCGCTCGCAATTAGATTATTTAGAGTTATCACGCTGTTTTGAAACGGTATTGTTAAGTAATATTCCTCTTTTAGGTACACAAGAAGATAATCTGGCGCGTTATTTCATTAATCTGGTGGATGTGTTTTATGATGCGCGGGTAAAATTAATTATTTCTGCGGCTGCGCCGGTTACTGAACTTTATACGGGCAGTCGGTTAGCTTTTGAATTTAAACGCACGCAAAGCCGTTTATTAGAAATGCAGTCAAAAGAATATTTGCATTTGCCACATTTATAGTTGTTACATTAGTGTCATCCTGAGGAGTGAAACGACGAAGGATCTCCCTGGTTTGGCGCCCATAGTAGGAGATCCTTCGTCACGATGTTCCTCAGGATGACAGGAAAAAAATAAAAAAAGGCGCCGAAGCGCCTTTTAAAACAATTTGGTTATTACACCATATCTTTAAGTTTTTTCAATGCTCTTGCTTTTACAACGTTACGTGCTGGTTTAGCTTTGAACATGGCTTCTTCGCCAGTGAAAGGATTAATGCCTTTACGTGCTTTTGTCGCTGGTTTATGGATAACCTGGAATTTAGCCAGACCTGGTAATACAAAAACACCCGGGCCGCCTTTTTTCAAGTGACGTTCAATAATAACTTGTAATTCTTCCAGCATTTTGCTGACTTGCTTGGTAGAAATTTCAACCGCTGCGGCAATCTCTTTCAGAATTTCTGATTTAGTAAATTGCTTGCTGACGGCAGATGCTTTTCTAGCAGCAGGTTTCGCCTTCTTAGCAGGCGCTGCTTTTTTCTTGACTGGCTTTTTAGATGCCATTTTGTTACTCCTCAGTGTGTGGTTAGAAAGGGTCAACAATACATTTCTTTCGAAACATTCCGAAAGAAGCCTATAAAATAGCATATTTTTAAGTTTTTGCTAGTGGGCAACTCTGTTTACCTTATTAATTGTTGCGCAATTAATACGATTGGATGCAAAACCCTGGTTTTACAGTGATTTTCGGTCAATCCTTTTTGTATGTGCAATGCGCAGCCAATGTTAGTCGTGATTAAATAATCTGGATTGAGCGGAATAATCTGTTTGACTATTTGTTCCAATAGTGCATCCGCCATGGTGGGATGTTGCAAGACGTTTTGTCCGGCAGCGCCACAACAATAAGTGTTATCTGGCAATGTTGTTATTTCTAGCGCTGGAATTTTATGCAATAGTTGCAAGGGCGCCTCAGGTTGTTTAAGTACATTGCGTAATGTGCAAGGCGTATGGATAACCGCTTGTTTAGGCAGCGGCTGTAGTTTTAAATCTTCCGGCCAGGTGATATGCGCTAGAAATTGATTAATATCAATTATTTTCTGGGTAAAAGCCTTATATTCCTGCAGCATAGCGGAACAACCGGTTGCCAGCGTAATAATAGGATTTATAGAAAAGGGCTTAAAAGCCGTTACATTTTGCTCGGCAAAAGCCAATGCTTGTTTATTAAAACCTGCATGTTGATGCAGTGCGCCACAACACTGTTGCGTAGCAGGAATATGAACGTTATAGCCGCAAGCTGTTAAAACCTTAATGGCCGCTTTTAGGGTGCTTCGATCAACAATAGAACTAATACAGCCGGTAAATAAAGTGACGTGTCCTTGTTCATTAGATTGCGCGGGATAAGAGGGACGCCAGCCATTGCGTGCAATAGTGAAGGGCAGTAATGCTTCCGCACGCTGTAAGCCCAAGGCTTTTAATAAACCACTTTTCCGCAGTAAATATTGTAAACCGCTACGTTGATAGATAAATAATAAATTGGCGAGTAAACGGCGCAGCCAGCGATGTTTAGTAATAGCCGTTAATATTTTTGCTAAGGGTAATGGCGTTTGTTCAGTGATAAGCTGGCGGCCTTGGTCAATTAATTCGCCATAGCTGACTTGCGCCGGACAAACGATTTCGCAAGCGCGACAGGTTAAGCAATGATCAAGATATAAGCGTGTTTTATCGGTTAAAGAAATTTGTTTTTTCGCCAGTGCATCTAATAGGGCAATCCGTCCACGGGGTGATTCGCATTCATTTTCAGTGACGGCATAAGTAGGACAATGCGGTAAACACAAGCCACATTTTACGCATTGCCCAGCATGGGTCTGGATGGATTCTTCGAGTGGAGTAGACGCCATTGTTTGTTCGATTAAGGAAAAGCAATGGTTTTATGATAGCATATTTTTTATAGGTCACGAGAAACTCGATTATGTATTATCAAAAACACGTGTTTATCTGTACTAATCAGCGTACTAACGGCGAACAATGTTGTGCGCAGGCGGGTTCTGCTGCTTTATTAAGCTATGCGAAGGCGAAAATAAAAGCCTTAGGGCAGCATGGTCGCGGTAAAATCCGAATTAATAATGCCGGTTGTTTTGATCGTTGTGCGGAAGGACCAGTACTGGTCATTTATCCAGAAGGCGTATGGTATCGCGCTCAAACGCAAGCGGATATTGATGAAATCATCCAGGAGCATGTTTTACAGGGTAAAAGGGTAACGCGGTTGTTGTTGCCACAGGAATAGCTTTTGTTGGTAAATCCATTACAATAGGCCTTAGTGAAAAAACTAGCACAGGAATAACGTATGTTTCATGGCAGTATTGTCGCAATTGTAACGCCTATGCGTGAAAATGGGGAATTAGATCTCGCGAGTTTACGGGCGTTAGTGGATTGGCATATTCAAAGCGGTACGGATGCTATTGTCGCCACCGGCACGACCGGCGAATCGCCAACGCTTAGCGTTGATGAGCAATTAACGGTTATTCGCACGGTGGTTGAACAAGCGGCAGGCCGTGTGCCTGTTATCGGCGGCACGGGCAATAACGCAACGGATAAAACGATTCAACTGACGCGTAAAGCCATGGAAATTGGCGTAGACGCCTGTTTATTAGTAACACCTTATTATAATAAACCCACGCAGGAAGGACTTTACCGGCATTATCGTGCGATTGCCGAAGCAGTGCCGATTCCGCAGATTTTATATAATGTACCAGGCCGTACGGGTTGTGATTTATTACCGGCAACCGTAGGCCGTTTAGCGACAATACCGAATATTGTAGCGATTAAAGAAGGTAAACCGGAATATGCGCGCGCCATTATTGAGTTTTGTGGCAGCAGTATTGATGTTTATAGCGGCGATGATATTACGGCGTTAGAAATTATGCGGGCAGGCGGTAAAGGTGTGATTTCAGTAACGGCGAATATAGCGCCGGCCGATATGCATATTTTTTGTGAAGCGGCGTTAGCAGGCAATGATGAACTGGCCGAGCAGTTGAATACTAAGTTGCTAGCCTTGCATCAAGATTTATTTGTCGAAACAAATCCGATACCGGTGAAATGGGCTTTGCATAAGATGGGTAAAATACCAGCCGGTATTCGTTTGCCATTAACACCGTTGTCGCCAGGCTTGCATGAAAAAGTATGGTCGGCAATGCAGCGGGCAGACATTATTATAGAAGCGTAATAAAAGCGTAAAGAGATATTAATATGTTAAAAAGAATGACAATAAATTTAATAATTGCAGGAATCGCTGTTAATCTGGCGGGTTGTGCGACTTTGCAAAAGCATAATTTTGCTAAAAAGCGCCGTACGGAATATTTGCATAGTCAGGACGCGGCGCCTTTGCAGGTGCCGGCGGGATTAAATGCGAGCGGTGTAGGTGATGATTATAGTATTCCGCCTTCTGCTATGACTGCAGCGGCCAAACCGATTGGCTTGTTACCGCCCGATAGTTTAGCGGATAAATTAGCGCGTGGCGTAGTAACAAAAGCAGCCTTGCAAAATGCGAGTAAAATTGCGGATTCAAAACCGGCTGCTGTTGTTAGTCAACCGGCTATTGTTGCTTCTGCCAATCAGGGAATACCTGCAACGGCGGCGAACAATGTACTACCTTTAAATAAAACCATGACGCAAGCTTGGAAGCCGGTAGGAACAGCGTTAAAGCGCGCTGGTTATAGGATTGCGGTGCAGGATGATAAATTAGAGCGTTATTATATTTTAGATATACATGCCACTGATGAAATCGTGACGAAAGCCACGCCGATTTATCAGGTAAGATTGGCCAGTGGTGCGGATGGTAATGCGTATGCTTATGTAGTTGATCAGGATGGCAATCCCGTTAACGCTATAATTTCGCAGTGTGTGTTAACTAATCTCAGTAATGCCTTAGCAGGCAAAGGGCCTTCCTCCTTCACGCAAATGCTGGCGCCCGTGAAGCGCTGGTTTAAAGAAGCATTTTAAAAAAGCAAAGGAGAGGTACCGAAGCGGCCATAACGGCGCCGACTCGAAATCGGATGGGGGCTAACCGCCCCACGTGGGTTCGAATCCCACCCTCTCCGCCAATAAGGATTCACGTAAAAACTCAATCTAAAATCGCAGCCCTTATTCAAGAAAGTTTTGCCCTCCAAGTCGAAAGCAAAAGACTGCTTGAAATAGCCAAGCGTGCCATAGAAATAGCCATTGAGCAGAGTGAAAAAATCGCGATGAAATTCTTACTTGAAGAAACAAAAAGGAACACCCATGAAAACCGATTTAATCTATACATTAACGAACACATTTGAGGTACATGCCAAGCATACTGATGATGGCATAGAATTTTGGTTGGCTCGAGACCTTCAAAAGTTGCTTGGTTATGGTAAATGGAATAATTTCCTAAATGTAGTTTCTAAGGCAAAAACAGCCTGTGAAATCTCTAAACATAAGGTAACTGACCATTTTGCCGACATCGGGAAAATGGTTGATTTAGGTTCCGGTATGCCTAAACAATCGCTTTGACTTAATATTACTACTTCCTCTGTAGTTTACTATACCATTAAAATGGTATAGTAT
>JBEPVU010000066.1:0-8781 GCA_041690855.1 Gammaproteobacteria bacterium
CAATTACCAATTATTTTTATACGGCGCAGCTTTTACAGGATCTTACGGTTTATATGTGTGCTCATTATATTCAGGATTCAGAACTTAAAAAATTGATTGATTTTATATTAGAAGCAGGAAATATCGCAAAAACAATTAGACAGACAACTCATGAGCACTTTATAGAACTATTTGCATCAATCATGTCTGATCAAGATACAGAATTAAGTGGTCATTTGGAGGCTATTTTAAAATGTAAAATGCGATATGAAGATTATGCGAAATTTATGAATCAGCATGATCAATTGAAGGAATACTTGAAACGAGATCAGATGAAAAATGCTATTAATATTTCGCTCTATAAAGGAAGATCACCAAACTTTTTTGAAAACAATGAGGTTTTTTATAATAACACAGGCGGATTACGTTTTCGTCCTAATGCTAAAAAAACAGCAGATCCAGAAAAGCAAAATCTGTTAAGGAAATAAGGACGTAGAAGTTTTACACTTAATGTATTTACATTTTCCCTGATTGCCAGCAAATAATCTCTCATTTTTTTGCTTATAGTCAGGGAAAATATATTACTCACAATTCAGGCAGAAGCACTGAAAGAAATCATGCAGGATAATCTTGCGACTAAGAAAGATTTAGAAACACTGACCTATCAACTAACACTTCGCATGGGTGCATTTGCGGTTTCAATTATTGCTATCCTGGCGGCGGTGGTCAAACTTTAGAAAGCAGCGTTTTTTATTTTAAAAATTCATAAATATTATATCTAATATGATTATTGCATACTTTCTTTTTCTGTAATTATTTACAATGATCAACTTGAAGCGCTTTACTTAATCATTGCAGCTTAAAGATGAAATACTGGGAGGAATGCTATTGCTCCAATCCAAGTTTCATATTATTATGAAGCATATTAATATGTAGTAATAATGTGAGGTAATATGATTCAGCTATTCCCTTCAGGCATTGCAGAAGGCAGGGCTTTCTGTAATAGAGTCAACGAACGTAAATTGCTGTTAGAAAATATCGCCGATGTTAATCATACGGTTATTGTAGCGCCCAGGCGTTATGGAAAATCCAGTTTAGTTAATGAAGTAATGCATGAGCATAAAGCGCCTCATACCTGGATTGATTTGTTAACTGTCGCCTCAGGCGAGGAAGTAACCAGCAAAATTATTAAAGGCGTAACACCGTTAATTTTTCAGCTTTCATCCGATAGTAAAAAATTGCAGTTGCAAGTACAGAAATTTTTTAAATCATTGAATCCTGAAATTACCGTTGGACTGCTGGGACAGAATATTAAATTGCAGCTTAACCAGGAGCATGCAGCAGCCATTGAAGAGATTTTAATAGGGCTAGATCATTATGCGCAAGACATGAATAAAAGAGCAGTGATTGTATTCGATGAATTCCAACAGATAAGTGAATTTAAAGAAAGCACAACGATTGAAGCAATGATCCGGCATGCCGTTGAGAGAAGTAAAGCTATTACTTATATTTTCTCTGGCAGTAACAGACACCTGTTGACCGATATGTTTAGTAGCAGCCAGCGTCCTTTATATCGGCTTTGTCAAATAATGATGATTGATAGGATTATAGAAACAGATTACTCCCCTTTTTTGCAACAAGCCGCCAGGGAGAAATGGGGAGAAGCATTATCTGAAGAAGTTTTCAGAAAAATTATGTTTTATACGGAACGCCATTCATTTTACGTGAATGCTTTATGCAATAAATTGTGGAAACAGGATAATCTACCACAGGAAGAAGATGTGTTAACGGCCTGGGATTGGTATATTAATACGCACAAGAGTATTATAGTTTCTGATTTAATTAATTTAAGCCTGAATCAGAAAAAGCTGGTTTCCAGCCTGGCTGAAGCGCCTGTACAGGAGATATTCAGCAAAAATTTTATCATAAAAGTGAATCTACCGATGTCTAGTATAAAGCAGGCCGTGGAAGCGTTAATTGAAAAAGATATTGTTTATCAAAATGAGCAAGGTCAATACCAGTTGCTTGATCCGGGTGTTAAGTATTATCTTCAGCATCATTGAGAAGCCAAAAAAACTTAATCTACGATTATCCCCCGTAACGAATTTGGCCTTGCTTCCGTAATCACCATATTCACCAATCGGCCTAACAGGTTTTTATCACCGGCAAAATTAACGACCCGATTGTTTTCTGTACGGCCGGATAATTCCTCGGCGTTTTTCTTAGAAATGCCATCCACTAAAATGGTTTGTCGCGTGCCGACCATCGACTGGCTAATAGCATTGGCCTGTTGTAATAAACGATTTTGCAGAATAGTAAGCCGTTGTTTTTTCACGTCCATCGTCACATCGTCCGGCCATTCTGCGGCGGGGGTGCCGGGGCGGCGGCTGTAAATAAAGCTGAATGACATGTCAAAACCAATTTCTTGAATTAAATTCATCGTAGCTTCGAAATCTTTATCGCTTTCGCCTGGGAAGCCCACGATAAAATCGGAAGAAATCGCAATGTCCGGCCTGACTTTGCGTAGTTTACGGATTTTAGCTTTATATTCCAGTGCGGTGTAATTACGTTTCATCATGGCCAAAATACGGTCGGAACCGCTTTGCACGGGCAGATGGAGGTGATTAGCCAGTTTAGGAATATTGGCATAGGCTTGAATCAAACGGTCGGAAAAGGCGAGGGGATGGGAGGTCGTAAAGCGGATACGCTCGATATCCTCGATAGCGGCGACATATTCAATCAATAAAGCCAGATCCGCAACACCGCCCTCATGCAGAGCGCCGCGATAATCATTAACGTTTTGCCCCAATAAAGTAATTTCACGTACCCCTTGCGTTGCCAGACTGACGACTTCCGCCAGCACATCATCCAGCGGCCGGCTGATTTCTTCACCGCGGGTATAAGGCACCACACAATAGCTGCAATACTTGCTGCAACCCTCCATAATCGACACAAACGCCTTAACGCCCTCGGCTTTAGGCTCCGGCAGCCGGTCAAATTTCTCGATTTCGGGGAAAGACACATCCACGACTGGCTGGTGTTTGCTCCAGACTTCATTCAGCATTTCCGGCAGACGGTGGAGGGTTTGCGGGCCAAAAACCAGGTCTACATAAGGCGCCCGCTGGCGAATCGCACCGCCTTCCTGGCTAGCCACACAGCCGCCTACGCCAATCACGATTTCCGGCCTTAATTTCTTGAATTCACGCCATCGGCCAAGCTGAGAAAAGACGTTTTCCTGGGCTTTTTCCCGGATAGAACAGGTGTTAAGCAATAGCACATCAGCTTCCATCGGGTCTTTGGTTAATTCCATCTGATGTGAGTGGCGTAATAGGTTAACCATGCTGGAGGAGTCATACTCATTCATCTGGCAGCCATGGGTTTCAATATAGAGTTTTGGCATAATAAAGCTGAATTTGGTTAAGTTTTAAACGGGATTATAAGAAGTTATAGAGGATTAGGCCAGGTTTTTTGAGAGATTTAAGGATTTCTTAAGGATTTTTCTGGTATATTTTAGATAATGATAAAAATAAACTGGTATAGCCTGCTTGTTTTGGGGGAATTGTGACAATACAAGAACTATTCAAAAAATATCGATTGGAATATGGCTTTGCTAATTTAGTGCTTTGTCTCGAGGATAGACAGCGTATTAAAGATTATTTAGACATTTTGCATGCAGGAAATTTAGCATTAGCAAATGATTTTAATAAAGATGATATTGATCAATTGAAGGATGATCAATATCGATCTTTAATAGAAGAAGTTATGTATGATTCCAGTAGGCAAAGAGCAAAAGGTATAAAATTCAATAAAAAGCAGAGATATTTACTAGGCAAAGAGATCACCGCCAAGTGTAAGCATATTGTTGAAAAAAGCTTCGCTCGCGCAAAAAAATTAGAAAAAGAGTTGGCTTTTACTCGAAAAGAGCAGCAAAAGATACGTGAAGAACAAGCTGATATTATCATACAGAAAATTAGTGAAAACGTTTCACTGAGGGAATTTCCGCATGCGGAAGTGGAAAAAGTGGAATATTTTACATTCACTAATCAAAAAGAATCAACAGTCTGCTTGAATGTATATGCTATTTGCAGCGAAGGTGAATATTATGCGCTTGCTCAGAATGATAATCAATTAAAAAAAATATCCTTTGATGATTTCAAAAAGAAGCAGAATGCAAATGAGTTAGATCTGTATTATCAGCCAATGATTGAACTTGAAATGCAAATAAATCACAAGCAGCAGTCAAAAACATTTTTTGGATATGGATTTGAAAGCATTGAATTTAATATATCAAAATTGCAAATAAATTTAAAAACAAAGGATTTAATGGTGAAAACTGAATTTTCACTGGATGAAGAAATTTCCCGGGAAGAAAATAAAATCCTTGATTATAAGCAAGGATTTTTTAAAGGTAAAAGTGAAGACAGAACTTTTGATTTACGAAATATTACGCGAAAAAAATTAAAAAATAAAATATCTAAATATAAATCGGATAACGAATTAAAAGAAGAACAAGATAAAATTGCAGCTCAAATCGATAAGCTTAAAGAAGAAAAAAGAAAGGCTGAGCTTTTATTAGGCGTAGAAAAAACGAGTAGAGAGTCTAAGATTAAAAGCGTTCAGGTTGAGAAAAATAAAGAAAAATGTAAGAAAAAAAAATCTCCTAAAAATCCAGAAGAAATATTTGTTCATGCATTTATCGAATTCCATGATCAAATAGAGAATATTAGAGGGATGAAGGGAGTTAATATTATGGGAAGTTTTTGGAGTGACAGTGAAAGAGAGTTGTATATTAAAGCTGATAATTTTATCCTTCAAAAAGACAATTATAGATGTATTAATATCAATGATAAAGCTGAAATTCATAATTACCTGAGAGATACTCATATCTTATGTGATAAGCTTTCTACTTTTTTAGAGCAAAATAAGTTGTCAAATATGAAAAAGTTATTGCATGGCGTTACCCATTTCATAGGAGGCTTTTTGGGTTTAGATGGCCTCTATCATAATCGAATAAATTTTTATCATAATTTATCTGTATCAGTTGAAAAATTAATAGAACATAGAGTTTTCTTTGAAAAGGCGCGTACAGCTATAGAGGCAGAGGAAATTTTGGGGATTGATAATAGTACAAAAAAATTAAAGCCAATATCAGATAAAATTATCCTTGCTGAAAACAAGCTTGGACGTATCCAACGAGAACGAAAGGAGCTACAGGAGAAGACAAAACAATTAAAAGAACTTGAAAAAACACCAATAACAAACTTCAACACTCAAAAGGACAGTATACGCCACGTTGACTCATTGAGGAGGTAACCGAAACAACGTGTAAAATACAGTGTACTTTCTGGTCAATGATACGCTTTAATGCAAAAGGATTTAAACACTGCCATAACTAATACTTACCCCGCCAGCTTACGCTTCAGCAAATCATTCACCTGCTGCGGATTCAGCTTACCGCCGGAAATTTTCATCACCTGGCCTACAAAGAAGCCGAATAATTTATCTTTACCGCTGCGGTAATCCGCTAATTGCTGCGGATTGGCGGCCATTACTTCATCAATTATTTTTTCAATCGCTGAAGTATCCGTGACCTGGCGCAAGCCTTGTTGTTCGATAATTTCATCAGCCGTTTGATTACTTTCCCATAAGGCTTCAAAAATCGTTTTAGCGATTTTGCCGGAAATGGTGTTATCGTTAATACGTTGTAATAAGCTTGCCAGTCGGGCAGGATTAATGGGTGATGCGGTAATGTCCAGGTTGTGCTTGTTTAAAGCGGCCGCCAGTTCGCCGTTAATCCAATTCGCCGCCAGTTTAGCCGGCGCTTGTGATAATTGAATCACTTGTTCAAAATAATCTGCTAATTCACGGCTGCTGACTAAAATACCGGCATCATAATTGCTGAGCTGATAATCCGCTTGAAAGCGTTCCCGTTTCTGCTGGGGTAATTCCGGCAATTCTTGACTAACGGCACTGATAAATTCAGGTGTCAGCACTACCGGGCATAAATCAGGGTCGGGAAAATAGCGGTAATCATTGGCTTCTTCTTTGCTGCGCATCGTGCGTGTTTCATTTTTATCGGCATCGTATAGCCGCGTTTCCTGTTTAACTTTGCCGCCGGATTCGATCAGTTCAATCTGACGTTCCACTTCATAATTAATGGCTTTTTCTACAAAGCGGAAGGAATTTAAATTTTTAATTTCTGCACGCGTGCCCAATTCTTTCTGGCCTACCGGCCGGACGGAAACGTTCGCATCACACCGGAAAGAACCTTCCTGCATATTGCCATCACAAATTTCAAGATAACGCACCAGCGCGTGTAGCGTTTTTAAATAAGCAATCGCTTCTTTGGCAGAGCGTAATTCAGGATGAGAAACAATTTCAATTAACGGTGTGCCAGCGCGGTTTAAATCGATACCGGTCATGCCTTGAAAATCTTCGTGCAACGATTTGCCGGCGTCTTCTTCTAAATGCGCGCGCTGGATGCTAATGCGTTTGCGGCTGCCGTCTTCACAATCAATATCGAGATAACCTTCGCTGACGATAGGCAATTCAAATTGACTGATCTGATAACCTTTTGGTAAATCAGGATAAAAATAATTCTTACGTGCGAATTCTGAGCGCGGCGCGATCTGCGCATTAACGCTTAAACCAAATTTAACCGCCATCCGCACGGCTTCCGCATTTAAAACCGGCAGCACGCCCGGCAGGCCTAAATCAATCGCGCATGCCTGTGTATTAGGCGCCGCGCCATAAGCGGTTGCCGCGCCGGAAAATATTTTTGATTGAGTGGCTAGTTGTGCATGTACTTCTAAGCCGATAACTGTTTCCCATTGCATAGTATTGCCTTTTTAATTAGTTATAAATAGTTAAACTTAAAACCCTTTAGGACTTTCCTGGTGCCATTCCGTTACCTGCTGATAACGATGCGCCATGTTTAACAAACGCGCTTCCGCAAAATAATTACCCATTAATTGCATACCAATCGGCAGGCCATCGATAAAACCTACCGGCACAGACATCGCTGGAATGCCCGCTAAATTAGCGGCAATCGTAAAAATATCGTTTAAATACATACTGACGGGATCCCTTGTTTTCTCGCCTAATTTAAACGCTGGCGCTAGGGTGGTCGGCCCTAAGATTATATCCACCTGTTTGAACGCTTCCTGAAAATCATTTTTAATTAACGTGCGGATTTTCTGTGCTTTCACGTAATACGCATCATAAAAACCAGACGATAAAACATAGGTGCCAATCATAATCCGACGTTTCACTTCTGCGCCAAAGCCTTCGCCGCGTGAGCGTTTATACAGATCTTCCAGATCTTTGGGCTTTTCACAGCGATAACCAAAACGCACACCATCAAACCGCGCGAGGTTGGAAGAACATTCGGCGGGCGCCACTACATAATAAACGGGAATAGATAAATGCACGTTCGGCAGGCTGATAATGTGAATCGTTGCGCCAAGCTTTTCATATTCTTTGACGGCCGCATCAATGGCGGCGGCTACGCGGCTGTCTAATTCTTTCACAAAATATTCTTTTGGCAGGCCGATTTTTAAGCCCGCTAAAGAATCATTTAAGGTGGCTGTGTAATCAGGCGCTGGCGCATCCACGCTGGTAGAATCTTTTTCGTCAAAACCGGCCATTACATTTAACATTAACGCCGCATCTTCCGCCGTGCGTGTCATAGGGCCGGCTTGATCCAGGCTGGAAGCAAAGGCGATCATGCCGTAGCGCGATACGCGGCCATAGGTGGGTTTAATGCCGGTTAAGTTGCAAAGCGCAGCCGGTTGCCGGATGGAGCCTCCTGTATCCGTGCCAGTAGCCATGGGTGTTAAACGCGCTGCCACGGCAGCCGATGAACCGCCGGAAGAACCGCCTGGCACGGTGGCGGTGTCCCAGGGGTTTTTAACGGCGCCGTAATAACTATTTTCATTGGATGAACCCATCGCAAATTCATCCATATTAGTTTTGCCCAGCATCACCATACCAGCGTGTTTAAAGCGCGTTACAACGGTAGCATCATAAGGCGCTACAAAATTATCCAGCATTTTGGAACCGCAACTGGTTTTAATGCCTGTTGTGCAGAAAATATCTTTTTGCGCCATAGGGACGCCGGTTACAGCGCCCGCCGTACCCTTTGCATACTGTTGATCAGCTTCTTGCGCGGCGGCCAACGCCATTTCTTCCGTTACTGTAATAAAGCAGTTTAAATGCGCATCAAACTGTTTAATGCGTGTTAAAAACGCTTGTGTGACCTCTACACTGGAAAATTTTCTGGCACGTAAGCCTGCTGCGATTTCAGCAATAGTTAAGTTATGCATAAGTTAAATCCTGGATTTTTTATTCAATGACTTGAGGAACTAAATAAAGGCCTGCTTCAACTGTTGAAGCGTCTTTAGCGAGGGGAGCGCATTTCTGCAACTGAATACGCTGATCGGTTTCCGTGACCACATCCGGCCGCAGGCGCTGATGGATATCCAAGGGGTGAGTCGTAGGGGCGATAGCATCCGTGTTCACCTGCTGCATCTGCTCGGCCAGGTTCATAATACTGGAAAGTTCCTGGCTATATTTGTTCATGGCAGGCCCATCAATATCCAGGCGCGCCAGGTGACTGATTTTCATCACTTCTTCGGGTGATAACGACATAATTAAAAACTCCAAAAAATATTTCTTATTATCAAGTAAACCGAGTATTATAAGCAACCTATAGGAAATAGCTATAAGTAATACTTTTCTGGATTGAGTAGTATTTTCGCCTCTCCAGCGGGAGAGGCCGACCAGGCGCAGCCTGGGCGGGTG
>JBEPVU010000067.1:0-8770 GCA_041690855.1 Gammaproteobacteria bacterium
GTGTTGGTGTTTTTCGCCCGCGGTCTTAAACCCTCTTTTTTAATCGGCATTTTTTGGTGGATTACGGCCTGCGGCCTAATCCACCCTACTCAGAGAGATTGAAATACTCAAAACCTCAGTGGGATTAGTATTTACTTTAGCAGGTGAATTTAAAGGGTGTGAGTGGTTACAATGACGGCAGAGTCAACTAATGCATCATATTATAATTTAAGTTATACATAATCCACAGTGAACCACCTACCAGAATCATGGCAACAATTAAGGTAAATATAAAAGGCATTAAATTCCATTGGCCTTCCGCGCTGGCATTTAAACGCAGGAAACATATTACCTGCACAAATAATTGCACAAGCGCTAATATTGCTAAAGCAATATAAAGATCAGACCCTGTTAATAATTGTTTACCCACTAAAGCAAATGCTATAAGCGTTAATAGGATACATAGAACAAAACCCGTTACATAAGCAGTCAGCGTTTTGGGACTGGTTCCACTACTTAAAGTGTCTACGGCATGATGATGTTCGGACATTTAAATTGACCCCATTAAATACACGATAGTAAATACAAAAATCCAGACGATATCTAAAAACGCCCAGAATAAACCTAAATAAGTTAAACGCTTCATCATAACAGGCGTAATATTATTTTTTGCCAGTTGTACCATTAGAATAAGCATCCACAGCAATCCCATACTCACATGGAACCCGTGCGTACCGACCAGGGTAAAAAATCCAGATAACGCCGCACTGGCTTGCCAACTATGGCCTTCCAGGTACATATGAACAAATTCATTCACTTCCATTACGATAAAGGTCAGTCCCAGCAAAAATGTGATCATCAACCAACCCATGACTCTATTTTTATACCCTTTATAGAGCGCTAAAATAGCCATTCCGTAAGTGAAACTACTGGCTAATAAAGCAATCGTTTCACCTAAAACATAAGGTAAAGAAGTTAATTCTTTAATCCCAGGAGCGCCATAGGTATTGTTATGGATGACCGCGTAGGCAGCGAAAATAATCGCAAATAAAATACAGTCGCTCATAATGTAGACCCAGAATCCAAAAATATCCATGGAATCCGCATCGTGATGATGATCGTGCGCGTGATGATTTAATGCTGGTGTAGACATTAGTTTGCCCTATTTAAAATTTCATTTTCTATTTTTTGAACTTCAGCCGCTTTTACATAATAATCGACATCAGTGCTAAAAGTGCGCGTTATAACGGTTACAATAATGCCGATAAACCCAACAAGAACTAACCAGATAATATGCCAGACAAGCGCAAAACCAAACAGCCCGCTAAACATAGCGATGATAAACCCCGTCCCTGTATTTTTGGGCATATGAATATCCGTATAATGCGGTTTTTGTACTGCGCCGTTATTGGCTAATCTTTTTTGTTTCTCTTCCCAAAAAGCATCTATGCTATCAACCACAGGCGTTACTGCGAAATTATAAAATGGCGGTGGTGATGGAATTGACCATTCCAATGTTCTGCCATCCCATGGATCGCCAGTAGTATCACGTAATTTTTCTCGATTTTTAAAGCTCACTATCAATTGTATCATTTGAAACAGGATACCGCAGGCAATAATGGCTGTTCCAATGGCAGCAACCACTAAGTAAGGGTGAAATCCCGTCGAAGCATCATAGTGATTTAATCGTCTCGTCATGCCCATCAAGCCAAGCACATACAATGGCATAAAGGCAGTATAGAAACCAATGATCCAACACCAAAAGGCGCATTTGCCCAGTCTTTCATCTAATTTAAAACCAAATGTTTTTGGAAACCAATAACTAAATCCTGCTAAATAACCAAAAACCACGCCACCAATAATGACATTATGAAAATGCGCGATTAAAAATTCGCTATTGTGCAGTTGAAAATCAGCAGCGGGCACTGACATTAATACACCTGTCATACCGCCTACCGTAAACGTCGTTATAAATCCTAGCGTCCATAACATAGGCGTAGAAAAAGTAATGCGTCCGCCATGCATCGTAAACAGCCAGTTAAAGATTTTAACGCCCGTAGGAATCGCAATAATCATCGTTGCGATACCAAAAAAAGCGTTAACATCGGCTCCTGCGCCCATGGTGAAGAAATGGTGCAACCATACAACAAAAGACAAAATCGTAATAACGCCAATTGCCCATACCATCGTGGTATAACCAAATAATTTCTTTTTAGAAAAAGTGGCAACCACTTCAGAAAATATGCCAAATGCCGGTAAAATAAGAATATAAACTTCAGGGTGTCCCCATATCCAGATCATGTTGATATACATCATAGCGTTGCCGCCAAAATCAGACGTGAAAAAATGCATACCAAAATAGCGATCTAAAAATAGCATCCCCAAAGTAACGGTTAACACGGGGAAGGCGAGAATCACTAAAATCATGGTAGCCAATGCCGCCCACGTAAATATTGGCATTTTCATCAATGTCATGCCTGGACAACGCATTTTCATAATAGTGACAAAGAAATTCACGCCAGAAAGTAAACTTCCCACCCCCGATATCTGCAACGCCCAGATATAATAATCCACCCCAACATTGGGGCTATAAGCTAATTCAGACAGCGGCGGATATGCTAACCAGCCCGTGGCGGCAAAATCACCCACTACCAAAGAAATATTGACTAACATTGCACCTACAACGGTTAGCCATAAACTTAAAGAATTTAAATAAGGAAAGGCCACATCGCGCGCGCCAATCTGCAAAGGCACCGCCAGGTTAAGCAAACCAAACATAAAGGGCATTGCCATAAAGAAGATCATAATCACGCCATGGGCCGTAAATATTTGATCATAATGCTCAGGCGGTAAATAACCGGTGTGCTGGCCTACTGCCATAGCTTGTTGCAAACGCATCATAATGGCGTCGGAAAAACCACGCAGCAGCATCACAAAAGCAAGAATGATATACATAATACCAATCTTTTTATGATCGACCGAGGTCAACCACTCATGCCACAAATAGCCCCATTTTTTATAATAAAATAACGCGCCTACTATAATAGCAGCAATCAATCCCATAACGGCGCCAGCCCCCATGATAATAGGGTTATGAAAAGGGATAGCCTCTAACGTTAATTTTCCAAATATTAATTGCTCTAACATATCTGTTTACCTTTAAATATTTATCTAGGCCTTTCAGGTGGAATAGTGCCTTTATGCCAGCGGGTCTTATAATCTCTTTCAGTTTCATAATCCTTGGTATTTTGCACATCATGACTATTTTTCATGTCCATCATACCGTGGGTATCGCTGGTCATTCCTGGCATATTTTGCATGTTTTTCATATCTTTCATTGGCATCATATCTTTCATCACTACCGTGTTAAATAACCCTTCATCGACCGCTGAAAAATATTCAGGCGGCATATCTTCACTAGGTTGGACTAATTTATTATACGTATCCATCGTCAACTTCTGTGGTGATTTCTTTTGTATTTTTTTCACCCACTGTTCAAAATCTTTCTGCGTGCTGACTCGCGCTGTAAAAAACATATTAGAGAAGCCTTCGCCGCTATAGTTGGTCGACAAGCCACGATAATCACCTACCGTATCTGCCATGAGATTTAGCTTGGTTTGCATACCTGCCATCGCATAAATTTGCCCACCCAATTGGGGTATTTGAAACGAGTTCATCGGCGCATCCGCTGTTATTAAAAATCTCACGGGAACGTTCGCAGGCATTTGCACAAAATTAATGGTCGCAATATGTTGTTCTGGATAAATAAACAGCCATTTCCAACTTAATGCAACCACTTGAATAACGAGAGGTTTTGTTTTTACAGCCAGCGGTTTATAAGGATCGAGCGCGTGGGTACTGACCCAGGTAATCGTGCCAAGTATTACAATAATGATGCACGGAATCGTCCACCATATTATTTCTAGCATTGTATTATGCGACCAGTCAGGCGTGTATTCTGCCTTAGTATTGCCTGCTCTATACTTCCAGGCAATCACACCCGTAAGGATAATGACGGGAACAACAACAAGCAGCATCAACAAAACAGCATCAATCAGCAAGTGCATCTCTGCATTTGCTATGATGCCTTTAGGATTTAAGAGCGCAGCCTTACAACCGCTTAAAAATAGCGGTAAGCTAAAACATAATACGGTAAAAAGGATATTTCGAAATTTGTTCACAACAACTAGGACTCCCCCTTAAACAAGCGCTTTTTTATTTCTCTTTGAGTAGGGTGGATTAGGCCACAGGCCGTAATCCACCGTTTTAATAGGCAATCATGGGTGGATTACGGCCTACGGCCTAATCCACCCTACAATAAATACTCAAAACCTTAGCGGGATTGGTATTATAGAACAGAGAGACTAATCTAATTTATTTATAAAAGGATAGTCAAGCACAATAGTTACCTTCTCCTTGTTTTGGAAACAGTTTATCATGATACTATGATTATGAACTCACAGCGGATAATATTATTATGCAAACTAACAGATTACCTTACAACACCGTCACTGTACGGGCAAAATGGCGCGATTACCTGGAATTATGCAAACCACGAGTAGTTGCGTTAATGCTGTTGACGGCTTTAGTAGGTATGCAATTAGCCACGCAAGGCAGGGCGCCCTGGAATGCGCTGATTTTTGGCACACTAGGAATCGCTTTAATGGCCGGCGCCGCCGCTGCCATCAATCACCTGGTTGATCAACGTATCGATAGCCTGATGACGCGCACCCAGCGCCGCCCACTGCCTGCCGGACGCATTACTGCGCGCAATGCCTGGTATTTTGCCGCCATTATAGGCTGCGCCGGTATGCTGATTTTAATGACGCTGGTCAATACACTCACGGCAATATTAACGTTATTAACACTGATTGGTTACGCTGGCATTTACACGCTTTATCTCAAACGCACAACGCCACAAAATATTGTTATCGGCGGCGCCGCAGGCGCGGCGCCGCCGATGCTAGGTTGGGTGGCAGTCACAGGACATTTAGACCCCAATAGTTTATTGCTCGTACTCATTATTTTCGCCTGGACGCCGCCGCACTTCTGGGCATTAGCGATTTACCGCCAGCAGGATTACGCCAAAGCCAAGATTCCTATGTTGCCCGTCACACATGGCGTACGTTTTACTAAAATCAATATATTATTATACACCCTGTTTTTAACCGCCTGTAGTTTACTGCCTTACGCCGTTGGCATGAGCGGCCTGGTTTATTTTATTGGCGCTTTGTTGCTGGACATGGGATTTTTAGCCTTTGCGATTATTTTATTATTCAGCACAAATACTAAAATCGCATTGCGAACGTTTCACTACTCCATTTTTTATTTAATGCTGTTGTTTGTGTTATTATTAGTCGATCATTTCTGGTAACTTTCAATTACTCACTCGATTATATAGTCAAAGCGTTTTTATTTTATAATTTATGGTAGTCATATTGCTTATTAGTACTTAATTTTAATAATGAATATTATACATGACTATTATCAATCACTTTTTTCATTAAAGGATCAATCAATTGATAGCATCCAGCTACATCTTGATAAATATAATCTTTTTTCTCTAATACAGCTAATGCTTGGGCTACACTAGAAGTCGATAAATTGGCTAGGCGGCTAAATTCTTTACTTAAGAGCGCGGAAGTATTGCCATGTCTTGCTAAGCTGATAAGTAACTTTCGTTGGTTATTACTTAGTAAATCTAATTCAGCTGCAATCTGTGAGCGATCTTCAATAGCCAATTGATCCCAACAAGCTTTGACTTCCTGAAGGGTGGGTGGCTTTTTATTAAGCCATAAACGTGAACATACCAAGTTAACATAATAAGGATGTAGTTCAGTTAACGATAATATAAGCTCGACAACTTTTTCTGTAATGATTTGTCGCCAGGTTTGTTTACTTGCATGATGAATATGAGTTTGATAATGTTCAGCAGCTATACGGTTTAAAATGATCCGATCACATAATTTATAAAAAGGTCTGCTTTTATCTTCAAACATCTGCTTCAGTAAATGTCTATTACTACCTGAAAAAATAAAAACAATATTTTTGGATTGCTGCGCAATGTGGCGAATAGTACCTTCAATGCTAATATCACCTTGTATTTGACTCAATCGTTGAAATTCATCCATGAAAAGTACTACCTTCTTACGGTGCGTTTGCGCCAGATGATCAAATTTTGCCAAAACAGATTTCAGGTTATGTTGCTCTTGTGGTTGTCGTTCAAATTCAATAGTAGCACCTGAGCCTTGAAGCGCTAATTTTACTTTCATTTCTGCAAAGAATTCTTGCGCCGTTTTTAAAGCGCGTTGAGGCGCTGGTATGATTTGACTAATCGCACTACCAACGCCCTTCATGATGCTATTTTCAATATCGGCTAATGATATTTCTGAAAAAAAATCAATATGCGCAAAGGGTAGCTTACTTTTAACGATAGTATTGAGGGCTAGACTCGTTTTACCATAGCGCCTTGGCGACATAATTAAGGTTGGCTTAGCATGAAAAATATTCGATGAAAGACGTTGCATTTCTTCCTGCCTATTGCAGAAGGCTTCACCTTGAGCTAATCCAAGTGGAAAATAATCAATGGTCATTGGCTTACCTGTTAACGCTAATTATATAAAATATGTTACATAAAGTATATAATATAGTTTATAGCATTGATTAAGCGTAAGCAAGTATTAGGACGATTGAAAAAAAGCGTAAAATATTGTAAAACAGTTTTAAAAATACTGGTCACATATAAAATATCCTTATGCAGCAAATTTATAACACTCCTGCCGGTAAATTAACGGCTATCTTTTCCATGCCGCACGATGCTAATAGCATCGTCAGCGATTTTGCAGCAATTAACTATGCCTAAACATCCACATGTTATCGTTGGCCTTTCCGGCGGCGTCGATTCTTCCGTTACTGCTTTGTTATTAAAACAACAAGGCTATGACGTGCAAGGTCTGTTTATGAAAAACTGGGAAGAAGACGATACGGAAGAATATTGCTCTGCCAGCGAAGATGTAGCCGATGCGCAAAATGTCTGCGATAAATTAGGCATCAAACTGCACACCGTTAATTTTGCCGCGGAATACTGGGACAACGTATTTGAATATTTTTTAGCGGAATACCGCGCGGGGCGTACACCCAATCCGGATATCCTCTGCAATCGTGAAATTAAATTCAAAGCGTTTCTAGATTATGCCCTGCATTTAGGCGCTGATTTTATTGCCACCGGCCACTACGCGCGTATTCAACAGGAAAATAATCAATTTCATTTATTAAAAGGCTTAGACGCTAATAAAGATCAAAGTTATTTTTTATATGCGCTAAGCCAGCCGCCATTAGCCCGCAGCTTATTTCCCATCGGTCATTTAACCAAACCCGCCGTACGTCAATTAGCGGCGGAAGCAGGCTTAACCACACACGCTAAAAAAGATAGCACCGGCATTTGTTTTATCGGCGAACGTAAATTTAAAACGTTCTTAAGTCGCTACTTGCCTGCACAACCCGGTGGGATGGAAACACCGGAAGGCGAAGTGATTGGCCGCCATGAAGGCTTAATGTATTACACCATCGGCCAACGCCAGGGCCTGCAAATCGGCGGCCGCAAACAGTCGGAAGCAAAACCCTGGTATGTTGCTGGTAAAGATTTAAACCGGAATGTACTGATCGTTGTGCAGGGACATGATCATCCCTTATTGTTCACGTCATCACTTACCTGCTCACAACTCAACTGGATCAGTGGCCAGGCGCCCACGCTACCGCTAACCTGCACTGCCAAAACGCGTTATAGGCAAATAGAACAGAATTGTATTATTATGCCAGAGACAGAAACGAGTCTTTTGATAAAATTTAATAATCCACAATGGGCCGTTACGCCTGGACAATCCATCGTATTCTATCAGGGAGAGGCGTGTTTAGGCGGCGGCATTATCGACACAGCACACACATTATGACAACCAGACAACCTGATTTTCGTGACATCACGCTTGCATTGGCCGGCATGTTTCAAGCCGCCAGCCTGGTACGCGATTTAGCCAGAACCGGCACCGTAGATGAAAGCGCTTATGAAACCACTATCAGCAGTATTTATAAAATTGACGCCGACAGTGTAAGCGCTATTTTTAACGGCGCCGCTAATTTAAAAACGGGCTTAAAAGAAATCCCGCAATTACTTAGCCGCAATAAAACTACTACTGATCCTTACATCGGCCGCTATGTGATCAGTTTATTGCATCTGGAGCGTAAATTAAGCAAAAACACAGAGATGTTAAATCAATTAAAACGCCGCATTAATTACGCCATTTCCCAGGCGAATTATTTTCATCCTACCCATCCCACTGTCATTGCTAGTCTGGCGGACATTTATTTAAAAACTTTAGGCACGTTGCCTTTTCGTATTCAAGTCGTCGGCCAGGCTAAGTTTTTAAACCAGACTGATATTTTAAATAAAGTACGTACACTGTTGCTGGCAGGCGTCCGCGCTACTGTGTTATGGCGTCAAATCGGCGGCACGCGCTGGCAATTACTGTTTTCGCGCAATAAATTGGTGAATGCAGCTAAGGAGATCTTGCAGCATTTATAGATTACGCTAAATACATTGGAACTGACGACCCAATGCTATTTTTTAGGTTCTCGCCAGTAGACTTTATAATTTGGATCGGTCTGATCTAACAGTGATGACTGCAATAACTTACTCGCATCTTGCATAGTCTGTACTGCCGCATCAAAATTTACCTGTATAGAAGTTTTGCCAATATAAGAGCAGATTTTCTTGAACAATTGCGGCTTGTACCAC
>JBEPVU010000068.1:0-8710 GCA_041690855.1 Gammaproteobacteria bacterium
GCGATAAAGTGTTTTCCAGGCTAAAGAGGGTTGAACGGATTTGAATTTGCATTTCATCGGTCACATGTTCAATCCGATCTAATTCACTAATCATATGTTCGACAATTTTAACTTCATTGCCGCGGCAGCCGGTTTCTAACAAGCTATCGAGTTCATTAATGGCTTGCAGCGCTTGTTTAGCGGCTTCCAGACAGCGCCCCACTAATTCAAGAAAAGGCGCATTAATGGCAGTTGGAAAGAACATTTTCCGGCCTAAAATCAGGCCAGCAATATCTTTAGCTTTATTCGGTAATTGATCCTGCAGAATCAGCATTTGCAATAAATCCGTACGCGGTATCGGCAAAAACAGGCTTTTTGGCAGATGCATGCGTAAATCTTTTTTCAATTCATCTGCTTCTTGTTCGCGCTGGGCGATTTCCTGTTGCCTGGCGCGTACCTGTTCCCAATCGCCGGCCATTACGACTTCAAAAAAAGGCAATAATAGCTCCACGCAGCTATAGGCTTTTTTCATATGCGTTTGTAAGGGGCGAACAGGCGTCTGGCCAAACATTTGTAAAATAGGATTAGAGGGCGCCATTATAAATATCCTTTTGCTATGGTTTTAATGGAGGCTGGCAGTATAGCTGTTTAGACAAGCCTAAGACAACCCGCTATAATACAACTCCCTAACGTTATATTACGTGTATTTATGTTTCTTGAAATTGAGTTAAAACTGCATATTGAGCCTGCAGACGCTAATCTGCTCTATGACTGTCCTTTTATTCTCGAACATGCGCAAGGCGAGCCGGAAGTACATTATTTAACGAGTATTTACTACGACACGCCGGATTTTGATTTGAGGAAAAACGATTTAGGGTTTCGTATTAGAGAATGTGAACAGCGTCATTATCAAACGGTTAAAAGTTCCGGCGAACATATTGGTGATTTACATCATCGCCATGAATGGGAAAATGAAATTAAGAGCGCCCAACCTGATTTAACATCGCTGGAGCCTGCTATCAAAGAACGTGTTGAAAAAATTCTTGCCCATAAAACGTTGCAGCCTGTTTTTAAAACAGAATTTCAGCGCACGACCTGGCAACTGCATTTTGCTGATGGCGGCACGCAAGTAGAACTGGCGCTGGATTTTGGCAATGTCGGAATGGCGACACAGAGTGAGCAAATCAGTGAAATTGAACTCGAGCTTAAGACGGGTGATGTCGCTAAATTGCATGAAATTGCCGCTGTATTGCGTAAGTCGATTCCATTGACAGTCGAAAAACGCAGTAAAGCCGCGCGCGGTTATCATCTTTGTAGTAGAATAGAGGCTTAATCATCATATAAATAATAGCCTGAAATCAATTTATGTCCGACACCGATAAAAAAGAGCCCGCCAAAAAAATTATCATTGAAGGCGTCACAGAAGAAGGCCAGCAATTCCGCCCCAGCGACTGGGCTGAGCGGATGAGCGGCAGTCTGTGCACGTTTAATCGTCACCGCGTTGTATATTCGCCCTTATTGCAGCCGATGGTAAAAGGCGGCAATAAATGCGTCTTAGTTGACCCCGCCTTAAAAGAATCCAACCCTGAGCTTTATCAATCCATTATGGATTTTGCTAAAACAAATAAATTAAAAATTGACGAGGAAGAACAGAATTCTGATGAGTAGGGGTTGGCTGGTAAGAAAAATTAACAGGAGGCTATCATAGAATCTTTTAATCCATCCGATTTAAAAACCATCCTGCATTCTAAGCGCGCCAATATTTACTATTTAGAACATTGTCGCGTGCTTGCAAACGGTGGGCGGGTTGAATATTTGACTGAGGAAGATAAACGGTCTTTGTATTGGAATATTCCTATTGCAAATACCACCACAATTCTTCTCGGCACAGGCACTTCTATCACGCAGGCTGCTATGCGAGAACTGGCGAAAGCAGGTGTGTTAGTAGGGTTTTGTGGCGGTAATGGTACACCGCTTTATTCTGCTAATGAATGTGATATCGAAGTGCTCTGGTTTTCGCCGCAGAGTGAATATCGGCCTACAGAATATCTGCAAAACTGGTTGCGCTTTTGGTTTGATGAACAGAAAAGGTTAGAAGCGGCTAAAGCACTACAAATAGCGCGCATTACAATGATTCAAAAAACCTGGAGAAACAATCTTTTATTTAATCCGGCTGGATTTTATGTTGAGCCGCTGGATGTTGATATTATGCTTGAAAATACGCAGAAAAATATTTTACAAGCGCAGGATACAACGCAATTACTTACTTTAGAAGCACGATTAACTAAACAACTATATAAGCTGGCTGTGCAAACAGTTAAATATGGTGATTTTGTGCGTGGGAAGCAAGGTAGTGGTACGGATCCTGCTAACCGTTTTCTTGATCAAGGTAATTATCTTGCTTATGGTTTAGGCGCCACAGCGGCCTGGGTGTTAGGTTTGCCGCATGGTTTAGCTGTTTTACATGGTAAGACACGCCGTGGAGGGTTAGTATTTGATGCAGCGGACTTAATTAAAGATGCTTTGATTTTACCACAAGCTTTTATTTCTGCTGTACGTGGTGATGATGCACAGGAATTCCGGCAAGCTTGTATTCAAAACCTTCTTAAACATGAAGCGCTTGATTATATTATCGATACGCTTAAAGATATTGCTTTGCATATTGGAATAGCAAAATGAATGTTCTGCTGATTTCCCAGTGCAGTAAAAATGCTTTAGTGGAAACGCGCCGTATTTTAGATCAGTTTGCCGAGCGCTATGGCGACAAGACATGGCAGACGCCTATTACTCAGCAAGGGTTAGCAACGCTCAGAATGTTGCTTAAACGCAGCGCACGCCGGAATACAGCGGTAGCCTGTCATTGGATTCGCGGTAAAAATCATACGGAATTGTTATGGATTGTGGGTAATGCAAGTCTTTTCAGCGAAAAAGGTACGGTTCCAACCAATACGACTGCGCAAAATATTCTGCGTCAGCAAGATGAGAATGATTGGTATACATTACGGGATATGCAAATTTTAGCGGCTATCGCCGCACTTTTTCACGATTTTGGTAAGGCCAATCAAGCCTTTCAGGCAAAGTTAAGCAATAATAGCAAAAAACCTAAAGCGGATGCTTATCGCCATGAGTGGGTATCACTACGGTTATTTGAAGCGTTTGTGAATCAAGCTAAAGATGATCAAAGCTGGCTGTCTCGATTGGCAATGTTAGATCAGGATGTGAATGGTGTGGCTGAAAAAAATTGTCTTGCCTCTTTAATAAAAGATGGCATCACGCATTTGCCATTGAGTCCTTTTGAAAATATGCCGCCAGTAGCCAAAGCAGTTGGATGGTTGATTCTGACGCACCATTTTTTGCCGCAACCACAAGTAATGACCGTATTTAATCCCAAAATGCTTAATGATTTACTAAAGTATATAGAACCAGCTTTGAATAATGCACGGGCTGATAGCAATGAAAAAGATAAAAAGGCCTGCTGGAATTTTAGAGCAAAATCAAAACTTCCATTTTCCAGCACACACTGGCGGGCGCGAGCGAGTTATTGGGGCGATCAAGCGCTTAAACGAACACAGTTAACAAAAGTCGATTGGTTTAATGATTTATATTCATTGCATTTAACACGCTTAAGTTTGATGTTGGCTGATCATCATTATTCTAGTTTATCTGCGCGTAGTAACCTGGGTGATCTTGATTTTCCACTTTTTGCCAATACTGATCGAAATACTGGTAAATGCAAACAACGGCTTGATGAACATTTAATAGGCGTCGCTAAACATGCAAAACGGGTTATAGAAACTTTGCCATTATTGGAACGTATATTGCCACGTATCGCTCGTCATAAAGGATTCAAGCAACGTGTTTCTGATTCCCGATTTCGCTGGCAGGATCATGCTTATGATCTGGCGTGTTCACTGCAAGAACGCAGTGCTGCGCAAGGTTTTTTCGGCGTTAATATGGCTTCTACGGGTTGCGGTAAAACATTTGCTAATGGCCGCATTATGTATGGCTTGGCGAATCCAGCTCGAGGCGCGAGATTTTCTATTGCATTAGGTTTGCGTACGTTAACGTTACAAACCGGCAAAGCTTATCGAGAGCGTCTGAAGTTAGATGTAGATGATCTGGCCGTTGTGGTGGGTTCAACGGCAGTAAAAGAATTATTTGAGCTTGTATTGCAACAAAAAAAACTACTACAAGCCGAAGAAAAGCGTACCTTTGAGGCTTGTGGTTCTGAATCGGCGGCATTATTAATGCTGGATAATACCTATGTTCATTACGAAGGTGCTTTAACAGTAGGCCCATTAAAACAATGGCTTGATAAAAAAACTAATGAAAAAGCGTTTTTGTCCGCGCCTATATTAGTTTGTACCGTTGATCAGCTTATTGGTGCAACAGAAGCGACTAGAGGCGGCAAACAAATTATACCCATGCTACGTTTGTTAACGTCTGATTTAGTGCTGGATGAACCAGATGATTTTGATATGGCTGATTTGCCAGCCTTATCGCGGTTGGTATATTGGGCGGGAATGCTAGGCAGCCGCGTATTACTTTCTTCCGCGACATTGCCGCCAGCTTTGATAGAAGGGTTATTTAACGCTTATAAAGCAGGGCGTGAAATGTTTCAGAAAAGCCGCGGTATACCAGGAAGCGCTATCAATATTTGTTGTGCCTGGTTTGATGAGCATAATGTTAACGCCAGTGATCATGCGCAGTCTGTAAGTTTTATCGAGGCGCACAAGCAATTTGTTGATAAAAGAATTAAAAACTTAAGTCTATCGGAAGTACGGCGTTGCGCAATTATTAAACCGCTGAATACTACTTCTCAGGAATCTGCAGAAGTTCGTCAGCAAGTGGCTGATGCCTTACATGATATGTTGCATGAACTACATCAATACCATCATACGATTGATCCGATTACGCATAAGCGAGTGAGCTTTGGTTTAGTAAGATTAGCTAATATTGATCCCCTAATCGATATTGCTCAATATTTAGTTAAACGTGGCGCTCAGGAAAATCATCGTATTAAGCTGTGTTGCTATCATTCGCGTCATCCTTTGCTAATACGAGATAAAATTGAAAAACAACTGGATCGATTATTAGATCGGCGCAACCCCGAGTCGGAAATTTTCAAAAATCAAGAGCTGAGAAAAACACTGGATAATGTAAATGAAGATAATTTAATTTTTCTTGTATTGGCTTCCCCTGTTGCTGAAGTGGGGCGTGATCATGATTATGACTGGGCAATTGTCGAACCTTCGTCAATGCGTTCTATTATTCAATTAGCAGGGCGTGTCCGGCGGCATCGAGAAGGTGAGCGTAAAATTCCTAATATTTATTTGTTGAATACTAATATTAAAAGTTTGGAAAATCCGGCTGGCTCAGTTACCTATTATCGACCTGGTTTTGAAAAGCAAGGCAAAGATAGGCGTTTTTTATTAAATTCACATAAGCTTGAAGATTTGTTACTGCCTGAGCAGTATGAAAAAATTAACGCTGAGCCACGTATTAATCCTCAATTGAATTTAATGCCGCAGGAAAATCTGATTGATCTGGAACATGCCCGATTGCAAGAATTAATGCTGGGAGAATATACGAGTGACAGTATCCCAGCCAATTTATGGTGGCATAGTCAGGCAACTTTAAGCGGAATTCTGCAACACGCAACCCGCTTTCGTAATTCTCAAAAAAAACGCCGATTTGCATTGCTGATTGATGAAAATGACGAAGAGCCAAGATTTTTTGATATAGAAGGAGAAACATCAATACCTAAGCATTTGGAACTATTTAATAATCCTATTAAAATAATAACGGGTGAACGCATTGAAGCCTGGGGCGATTATAATTACCCAGGGGCTTTAGATGTGTTAGCAAAACAAAAAAATATGACGCGTGAAGAGTGTGGAAGACGTTTTGGCTGGGTAGATTTAGATGATGATAATCAACAATGGTGTTATGATCTGATGCTGGGGTTGCGTCGCAAGGAAAGGTGATTTTGTTACAGCTGTAAAGCTGCTTAGAAAAGTGATTATTCCCTATTGGGATTTTATTAACTTTACTGCCGGATAGGTAGATAAAATTGCGGCGAAATTTAAACCAGTGAATATTTGCATATTAGTAGAGCAGATATTTTATAAAATATCTGCTCTTAGCTTGCAATATTATAAAAATACACATAATATAGATTGAACTAAAATTAAGCTTGCTGATACGGAATTTAATAAAATGCAAATGCTATGTATAGATGAATCGGGGAGTATTTCTTGTAAAAATAATACTGATAATCCAAATTATTTTACATTAGGTGGAATAATTATTCCTGAAATTTTTTGGCATGAAATTGACAAAGAATTAGCTTCTTTAAAAAGAAATTTTCAAATTGCCGGTGAAATTAAATGGCGTTACTTTTCTCCGCAGAAATCAGAAAAAAAGTTAAATGCTTTATCACATCTTAATGTCATTCAGAAAGAAAAGCTGCGTAGTGCGCTTTATAATTTGATTATTAAATTTGAACCTGTTCATTTGATTTGTGCAGTAGTAGATATTCAATCTACTTATAAGTTACAAAACGTTCAAACTGAAAATGATTTATATTGGTTTGCTTATAAGCAAATAATAGAGCGCTTTCAATATTATTTACAAGATTTGTCTTCAACTATTGATAATAAAATTAATGGAATTGTAGTCTGTGATCATAGACAACCCAAAGATGACCATCAGTTGCGAGTTTTGCATCACAATCTTTTGACAGGTTCAAAGAATCATTTTTCAATATATCAAAATTTAATTGAAGGAGTTTTTATCGCTCCCTCTCACTTAAGTGTTGGAATACAGCTCGCTGACATGGTGGCTGGGGCTGTTTATAGAAAATTTGTTAGAAATGACGCACGCTTTTTTGATCTGATTAAAGCTTCCTTGCTAAAAAACCAATCTGGAAGCATGGAAGGATATGGCTTAATAAAATGTCCTGAAGATTATAAAGACGCCGTGTCGGGAAAACCCGTACCTGCTAGTATCGACGCAGTCACGGCGTAATGTAAATATACCATAAAACTTTTTTAGAAGGAACAAAAAAACTTGTCATTCTTAGGCGCTTGCACACTAACTAAAGATTTAATTATTGAAGCTGAAATATAAAAAAGACGGTTCCTGCTATGTGTAACTCCCTAAGATCATAAAGCCAACCGATGGAAGACTCTCCCTTATGGCACATAACTGAGGTATTGCCCGTCACTTATTATTATATATTAAATGCAGCTTAATGTGTATAGGCAATAAGCAAAATCAACGTAAATAGGAGTAAGATTAATGCAAAAAAACATAGAAAGTGCTGATGTACTACCTTTAAAAGCATTAATAGGAAATTTTATCCAAAACCGTTTACAGGATAAATTAGATAAAGTTAAAGATCAGGAAGAAATAGAAAAAATAAAGCAAGCCTATGAAATAGAAAACTGGTTGACAGATGCAGCCCGCCGCGTCAGCCAGATTCAGTTAGTTACTCATGCGATTAAATATCAGAATCCAGAGGCGCGAGGAACGAGTATTTATTTAGAGCCAGAGCAGAAAATAGAAAAAAAATCTATCGTTTCAACTCATACACTTATCAATAGAAAAGACGATGTGGTCGGCAATGCTGCAGCACTGGATGTGTTTAAATTTTTGCAATTAAAGCATGATAATGAAACTATATTATCTCGATTGCTGCGAAACGATGAAGCTTTGAAAGCAGCATTTCCAGGCACAGATGAGCAAAAAAATGCATGGTTAACCGCTTTTGCTAATATAACACAGGCAAAAGGTGCGCCCACTACGCATAAACTTGCTAAGCAAATTTATTTTCCCGTAAGAGAAAAGCAATATCATATTATTGCGCCATTATTTCCAACCTCTTTGGTGCAAACTGTATTTGAACAAATTCAAACACGTTTTGACGAATCCACTAAAAATGCGAGGAAAGCCAGAAGAGAAAATAAATCGCATCCACAGGGGTATCGAGAATACGTTAATCTTGCCGTGCAGAAATTTGGCGGCTCAAAACCACAAAATATTTCACAATTGAATAGTGAAAGAGGCGGTAAGTGTTATTTGCTGCCTTCGCTTCCGCCTGTTTGGCAGTCACAAAGCATGAAACCACCCCTTAAAATAAAATCTATTTTCTCTAAATTCGATTATCGTATACAGTCTATTATTAAAAATTTGCAAAAACTTCTTATTAGCACACCTCACAATAATATGCGCATTCGTCTGGTGCGTGAGCATTATATAGCTGAAATTTGTGATCAATTATTATTTTTCGTCGCGCAAATACAAAACTTGCCCCCCTGCTGGTCAGCCGATCCCAATTGTAAATTGAGTGCAGCCCAGGTTTTCTGGTTAGATCCAAAACGAGCACAGCAGGATGCTGAATGGTGCCAACAAAGACAATCAGTGAACTGGCAAATGGAAGTCAGTCATGATTTTGCAGCATGGCTTAATAAAAAATTACGCATTAAAAAATGGTTAAATTTAGGCGATCCAGAATATAAAGCCTGGAAGAAAGAATTGCGTCATGAATTATCTCTACTGCGGGAGAATATATAATGCAAAATTCACCAGACTGTATTATTATTTTACCTCATTTAAAAATACAAAATGTTAATATCATCTCAAGCCCTCTGACTTGGGGCTTTCCTGCCATAACAAATCTCTTAGGTTTTGTTCATGCATTGGAACGCAAAATCAGCGTTCAATATCC
>JBEPVU010000069.1:0-8641 GCA_041690855.1 Gammaproteobacteria bacterium
TACTTACTGAGTAGGTGA
Source organism: Gammaproteobacteria bacterium (assembly GCA_041690855.1). Lineage (GTDB taxonomy): Bacteria > Pseudomonadota > Gammaproteobacteria > CAIUAS01 > CAIUAS01 > CAIUAS01. The sequence goes on from JBEPVU010000069.1 coordinate 19, forward strand.
ATATTACCATCCCATTTTGTCCATTAAGCCTAAATTTATGATTTGCGATTGTAGTATCCTGTCAGGATGACAGAGTATATTTTTTAGGATAACAGTGAAAGTTTTTTTAAAGAACCATAATCATCATTTATTGATGAATTTTTATTTCTTTTAAAAAATTTAAAACAAAAACGATTACACTTGCTAATTTCTACTTTATTATTCTCTTCAGAATCATTAACGGGAACAGCCTGGTAATCACTACTCTCAATTTGTTTTTCTGGCGTATTCTCAACACAGCCGCTACATAAAAAATCAACTAAACCAGCCATTGCCATCATAAAAGCAGGACCAAAATATAAACTGCACATCATAAAAGATATAACTGCGCTGACAATATTAAATCCCTGTGCCACAGGGTTTCGATCATTAATGTCCAGGAAATTCTCAAATGCCGCTTCACTGCCGCCGTAAATACCTAGTGCTTGAAAAAAATCATCCCCGGCGTTAATAAGTAATAATAGCAACCCAAAAATTATCATGCCAACATTAGCGATATAACGATTTTTTACTTTAAGCAGAAAAGAAGAATCTTGCATTGAATCTATCGTATTACCCACCAACGTCATTAGAGTATATAAAATACCAGTGGTCACTGCTGTAATGATTAAGGGTTGTTCTATATAACCGAAAATTTCATTAATAGTTTCACCACGTTGCGGGAACAGTAATAAACTAAATTCTTTAGTATTAGTTAATGAATTACTCATATTAAAATAACTACTGCCTAATGCAGGCATCACACTAACAGTCACCAGAACACTAGCAGTTAGCATAATAGTAATATTTTTTTTGATTTGCCAAAAAGGGTTATTAAAAAAAAACCAGGTTGTTTTCTGACAATTTTTCTTTACAAAAGGCATATTAAAAGCCAGCGAGCAAATAACCGCCGTTATTGCATCAAGCGCCGAGCCGATCATTATCGATATAATCTGTTTGTGTGATAATAAATACTGATTGCCCTGCTGCCTTTCGATTAACTGTGTGATCAATCCTAGATTAGCGCCAAAAGCTACTAATGGTAAAATGATTACTATGGCTACGCCATTGAGCGCTATTAACATTCCTGCCACGCCTTTTTGTGCGCTTGAAATTAATTCAAATCCATTGGAAACAGTAGCAGCAGAATTATTTTTCCGCAGAATAGCACGGCGGAGCGAAGCAAACCGAGTTACAAAAGCGACTGTGCCACTAGTAGCAATTTGAGCGATGCTTAACCAGAAAACAACTTTAGCGTTCGTAAATAATAAATTATCCGCTTCATTATTTTGCTCGAAATACATAGCAACCTGCATACCCGCCCTGCCGGTTGTTAATAACAGAATCAAGGCGTATGCGCTGCCTCTTAAAACTATGGGGTACACCACTTTCGTTATTTTTTTCATGTACTACAGGGATTATCAGCAATTCCCGTTGCTGCAGCGGGAATTTGCTGATTATCTATACTATTTTCCAGCCAGTTACTTCTGCAATGGCTTTACCCATATCAGCGGGTGATTTAACGGTACGAACGCCCGCGGCTTCCAGTGCAGCGAATTTCTCAGCGGCCGTGCCTTTACCACCGGAAATAATCGCGCCGGCATGCCCCATGCGCTTGCCTGCTGGCGCTGTTACACCGGCAATATAAGAAACTACTGGTTTAGTCACATGCTGTTTAATAAAATCGGCGGCTTCTTCTTCAGCAGAACCACCAATTTCACCTACCATAATAATGGCTTCAGTTTGCGGATCGGCCTGGAACAAGCGCAGAATATCAATAAAATTACTGCCTGGAATTGGATCGCCACCAATGCCCACGCAAGTGCTTTGACCAAAACCAGAATCCGTTGTCTGTTTAACGGCTTCGTACGTTAAAGTACCTGAACGTGAAACAATGCCTACTTTGCCTGGCTTATGAATATAGCCTGGCATAATACCAATTTTACATTCGCCGGGTGTGATAACACCGGGACAATTAGGCCCAATCATACGAGCGTCTGTGTTATTTTCCAGATAAACTTTTACATCTAACATATCTAAGATCGGCACGCCTTCTGTAATGCAGACAATTAATTTAATACCAGCGTCCGCCGCTTCAATAATAGAATCTTTACAAAATGGCGCCGGTACGTAAATAACCGTAGCCTCAGCGCCGGTTGCCTGTACGGCTTCTTTTACCGTATTAAAAACAGGTAAGCCTAAATGACTTTCACCGCCTTTACCTGGCGTAACGCCCCCCACCATTTTCGTACCATATTCAATGGCCTGTTGCGAGTGAAAAGTACCTTGTTTACCAGTAAAACCCTGACAAATTACTTTAGTGTTTTTATCAATTAATATGCTCATTGTTTTATTCCCCTTTCACTGCTTTAACAATTTGTTGCGCAGCATCTGTTAAACTGGTTGCAGCAATAATATTCATACCGCTTTCAGTTAATTTTTTTGCACCCACATCGGCATTATTGCCTTCTAAACGCACAACCACCGGGATTTTAACACCGACTTCAGTGACCGCGCCGATAATGCCATCAGCAATCATATCGCAGCGCACAATACCACCAAAAATATTCACTAAAATACCTTTGACGTTCTGGTCGGATAAAATAATTTTAAAAGCTTCCGTAACGCGTTCCTGTGTAGCGCCGCCGCCAACGTCTAAGAAATTAGCAGGCTTGCCGCCGTGTAATTTAATAATATCCATGGTTGCCATCGCTAAACCGGCGCCATTCACCATACAGCCAATATCACCGTCTAAAGCAACGTAATTTAATTCCCAATCGTGTGCGCGATTTTCACGCTCGTCTTCCTGCGAAGGATCGCGCATCTCGCGGATTTTCGGCTGACGGTATAACGCATTATCATCAACGACAACTTTACCATCTAAACAAATTAATTTACCTGCTTGATCAATAATTAATGGATTAATTTCCACCAGGCTTAAATCGCATTCTTTAAACATTTTACCTAAGCCCATTAAAATAGTGGTAAATTCGCGGATTTGTTCCTGTGTTAATCCTAAAGCGAAACCAAATTCTCTAGCCTGATAAGGCATGACGCCCAAGAGAGGATCTACCAGAAGTTTTAAAATCTTTTCCGGTGTTTTTTCAGCGACTTCTTCAATTTCAACGCCCCCTTCAGTAGACGCCATAATCACTATCCGGCGAGTAGCGCGGTCTAATACTGCACCTAAATAAAGTTCGCGTGTAATATCACACGGTTGTGCGATTAATACTTGATTAACGGGTTGGCCATTGGCATCTGTTTGAAAGGTTACCAGACGTTTGCCTAATAAATCCTGCGCAACTTTCACTAATTCATCACGGCTGCGCACAAACTTCACGCCACCGGCTTTACCGCGGCCACCGGCATGTACTTGCGCTTTCACCATCCAGTTTTCACCGCCTAAACGATGCGCAATCGCTACCGCTTCATCCACGTTTGAAGCCGGTTCGCCCGGCGGCACCGGCATTCCATACTGGCTAAATAAATACTTTGCTTGATATTCATGTAAGTTCATTTTTGTTTTTTTCTCCGAAAAAATTAATATAAAAATTCTAATATCTTCTAATTGTCATCCTGAGGAGTGTAACGACGAAGGATCTCCCAATGACTGTGCCTAACCAGGGAGATCCTTCGTCGCTAACGCTCCTCAGGATGACAAAAAAACTATCTTCTCAAACCTCTAACAACACTTAAATCTCTAACAACAACCTTGCAGGATCTTCTAACAATTCCTTAATCGTTACTAAAAATCCTACCGATTCCTTACCATCAATAATACGATGATCATACGACAACGCGACATACATCATCGGACGAATCACTACCTGACCATTTTCTGCAATGGGACGTTCTTCAATTTTGTGCATGCCTAAAATAGCGCTTTGTGGCGGATTAATAATGGGCGTTGATAATAAAGAACCAAAGACACCGCCATTAGTAATCGTAAAAGTGCCGCCGGTCATTTCTTCAATCGTTAATTGGCCATCGCGCGCTTTGCGCCCATAGTCGCCGACTGCGCGCTCAATATCGGCAAAATTCATTCTTTCTGCATTACGTAACACCGGCACGACTAAACCCCGTTCAGTAGAAACCGCAATGCCCACATCGCAGAAACCATGATAAACCACGTCGTTACCATCAAGATACGCATTAACCGTAGGGTAACGTTTTAACGCTTCTACGGCAGCGCGGGTGAAAAATGACATAAAGCCTAATTTCACACCGTGTTTTTTTTCAAAATTATCTTTATAGCGATTACGTAAATCCATGACCGCTTTTAAATTAATTTCATTGAATGTCGTTAATAACGCCGCATTCTGCTGTACGCTGACTAAACGTTCAGCGATTTTTGCCCGTAAGCGCGACATCGGTACGCGTTGTTCAGGGCGCTCGCCGGTGGTCGTTATAGTCGCTGTATTATTGCTGCTGCCTTTATTCGCTTGGCCTGCTACATCTTCACGCGTTACGCGTCCATCTTTGCCGCTACCAGAAACCTGCGCAATATTAACGCCTTGTTCAGCGGCGGCACGACGCGCTGAGGGGCCTGCTGAACCCGTAGTAGTATCATCGGATGATGCTTTAGCAGCAGGTGCGGCAGCGGTAGAAGATGGTTTCGCAGGCGCTGTTTCAGCCGCTGGTTTTGCAGTGGCAGCCTGCCCTGCTTCAACAATGGCTAATAATTCATCGGATTTAACCACAGCGCCTTTATTTTTCATGATTTCTTTTAATACGCCATCGGCAGGCGCAGGAACTTCTAATACGACTTTATCGGTTTCTAAATCAACCAGATTTTCATCACGTTTTACCGCATCACCCGGTTTTTTATGCCAGGTTACAATCGTTGCATCCGCAACGGATTCCGGTAAGGTAGGAACTTTTACTTCGATTGGCATAGTGGTTTCCTATAATTTCAATTTATCTCATCATTTAAAATGGTGGATTACGGCCTGCGGCCTAATCCACCCTACATAACTACATAACTACATAAGTTCTCGTAATGACTAAGCAGTTATCCTAATGCTGCTTCTAACAATTCTTTCTGCTCTTTCGCATGTGCATATTTAGAACCCGTTGCGGTTGATGCTGACGCTGGACGGCCAGCATAACGTAAGGTCTGGCCTTTGGCTAAACATTCCGTCAATGTGTGTGCGGTAGTATACCAGGCGCCTTGATTTTTGGGTTCTTCCTGGCACCAAATCACTTCTTTCGCTTTTTTATATTGTTCTAATATTTGTGTTATTTCTGTTTTAGGATAAGGATATAATTGTTCGATACGAATAATAGCCATGTTTGCTAAATTCTTTGTGCGGCGCTGGTCTAATAAATCATAATACACTTTGCCGCTACAAAAAATCACACGCTGTACATCGGCAGGTTTAATAGCATCAATTTCAGGAATAATTAATTGAAATTGTCCTTGCGTTAAATCTTTTAATGCAGATGTTGCTAATTTGTGTCTTAAAATACTTTTGGGTGTTAATACGATTAAAGGTTTACGCAATGGCCGTAACACCTGCCGTCTGATTAAATGAAATATCTGCGCGGGGGTGCTCGGCACACAAACCTGCATATTATCCTGTGCGCACAATTGCAAAAATCTTTCCAGGCGGCAGGAAGAATGTTCCGGCCCGGCGCCTTCATACGCATGCGGTAAATACAGTGTGACGCCGCTTAAACGTCCCCATTTCTGCTCGCCTGCCGAAATAAATTGATCAATCACCACTTGAGCACCATTCACAAAATCACCGTATTGCGCTTCCCAGATCACTAATGATTCCGGGCTGGAAGCCGCATAAGCATATTCAAACCCTAACACCGCTTCTTCGGAAAGCAATGAATCCACATTGATATAAGTAGCATTCCCTTGTGCAACTTTTTCTAATGGAACATAAACCGCATCGGTATTTTGATCATGTAAAACAGCGTGGCGGTGCGCAAAGGTGCCGCGCTGGCAATCTTCACCCGACATACGAATAGGATGGCCTTCCGCTAATAAAGTCGCATAGGCTAGTGTTTCTGCGTAACCCCAATTTAAAGGCAATTCACCGGCCGTCATCTTACGGCGATCATCCATCATTTTTGCTACTTGCGCCTGCAAGGTGAAACCTTCCGGTAACGTTTCTATCGTTTGCGCCAATGTTTTTAACGTTGCTAAAGGAACGCCTGTATCCACTTCTGTCGTCTGATTTTTAAGATAAGGTTCCCAGTTGACTAAAGCGTTATCGTTATTTTTTACCAATGCGACTAAGGGTTCCTGCTTATCTAATTTATCACGGTAAGCGGTTACTAATTCATCAACTTGTGTAGTAGTGATAACGCCTTCTGCTATTAATTGATCCGCATATAATTGACGCACGCCAGCATGTTGTTTAATTAACTGATACATACGAGGTTGTGTGGCTGAAGGTTCATCGCCTTCGTTATGACCGTAACGGCGATAGCCTACTAAATCAATCACCACATCTTTCTTAAATTGTATACGGAAATCCAGCGCCAACTGGCCTACAAACAATACGGCCTCCGGATCGTCCGCGTTTACATGAAATACCGGCGCTTCCACCATTTTGGCAATATCAGTGGAATACCAGCTTGAACGCGCATCCTGTGGATTACTAATGGTAAAACCAATCTGATTATTAGTAACAATATGCACTGTACCGCCTGTGCTATAACCACGCGTTTGTGAAAAAGCAAACGTTTCCATCACTACACCCTGGCCAGCAAATGCTGCATCACCATGTATTAAAATAGGCAATACTTGTGTGCGTTCCTGATCACGGCGGCGTTGCTGGCGTGCGTGCGCGGAACCTTCAACGATGGGATCGATAATTTCTAAATGGGAAGGATTAAACGCCAGCGATAAATGCACAGTACCGTTAGCAGTTTTAATATCAGCCGAGCGGCCTAAATGATATTTTACATCACCGGAACCGGGTTCTGATAACTTACCTTCAAACGCCAGGCATAAATCTTGAATCGACATACCGAAGGTGTTAACCATGACATTAATACGTCCGCGATGCCCCATACCCATTACGATTTCTTTTGTATGATAGGTATCGGAGCGCTGAATAATGGCATCCAGCAGCGGCATTAATGTTTCACCGCCTTCCACGGAAAAACGCGTTTGCCCTACGTATTTAGCGCCCAGAAAACGTTCTAATCCTTCGGCTTGCGTCAGTTGCTGTAAAATATTTTTTTTAATATCGGCGTTCAGCGCTGGTCGCTTGCTTTCAATTCTTTCCTGTAACCATTTTACCTGCGCCAGATCAGTTATATAGTGATATTCAAAACCAATCGTAGCGCAATAAATATTTTGATAATGTTGATAAATAGCCTGCAAGGCTGTTGGTTGATTGCCATTAATACTAAATTGAGTGTTTAAATCTGCATGAGTAAAACCATAATACGATAATTCTAAATCCGCGCGGGGTAATTTAGCCGCCAGACCTAAAGGATCTAATTGCGCTTGATAATGGCCATAACGGCGCAACGCATCGATTAATTTCATCACCTGAGCTTGTTGACGTTCCTGTTGCACATCGCCGGCGCTTGCTGTTGTCGCCATACGATGAATAGCGCTGCCATTTGCTAATTGCTCGAAATGCGCACGAATATCCGCATGTGAAATATCGGCGCCGCTGGTTGACAGGCTAGCGAAATACTGGCGCCATTTAGAATCAACCGCGTGTGGATCTTTTAAATACTGTTCATATAAATCTTCGAGATATCCTGCATTACCGCCGGATAAATAAGAGGTCGCTTGTAACATTTGCGTGTTGGTTTCTTTCACTTTAAATCTCTATTATTAAATTCTGCCTTATCCCTTCCCCCTTTCAGGGGGAAGGCTAGGATGGGGGTTGTTTAAATTACCCCCACCTTAATCCTCCCCCTGAAAGGGGGAGGAAATATTAAAAAATCAATTAAACTGATGCTTTAATTTCCATCCGCCGAATCTTGCTAATCGCTTCGGCTGGATTTAATCCTTTCGGGCAAGCGCTGGTGCAATTCATAATGGTACGGCAACGATAAAGACTGAATAAATCATTTAATTCCGCCAGACGTTCATGCTTTGCCTCATCACGACTATCCACGAGAAAACGGCATAACCATAATAAAGCGGCCGGCCCTAAAAACGTGTCCGGGTTCCACCAATAAGACGGGCAAGAACTGGTACAGCACGCGCATAAAATACATTCATATAAACCGTCCAGCTTATCGCGCTCGGCAGGCGTCTGCAGCCGTTCTTTTAGCGGTTCCTCACTATTAGTAATTAAATAAGGTTTAACCTTTTCATATTGATCATAGAACGGCTTCATATCGACCACTAAGTCCCGAATGACGGGGAACCCTGGTAAAGGACGTACCTTGATTTTATCACCCAAAGGCGCCAGATGGGCAATACAGGCCAACATATTTTTGCCATTCACATTCAAACCATCCGACCCGCACACGCCTTCATGGCAGGAATGCCGGAACGTCAAAGACTCATCCTGCTCTTTGAGCAGAATCAATGCTTGTACCAGCATCATGTCCTTATTTTTTGGGACTTCAAGCGTATAATCCTGCATAGACGGCTGAGCGTCTGTTTCAGGGTTATAAC
>JBEPVU010000070.1:0-8630 GCA_041690855.1 Gammaproteobacteria bacterium
TGACAGCAGAATTTTTAAAAAGAAATTTAATAAATTCTTTAATCATGGTTGTACCATAAGCATTTTTAGAAAGATATTACCATGTATCTGATTGCGGTAAGTCTTTAAAATATTACTTCAATCTGCGTTTCGTTCCAGGGCTTGTCATATCAGGTAAATTTTCATAATCAAACCAATCCATTTTTTCGATTTCAGGGGAGTCGGCATCCGTTAGAGAATAATTTTTTATGATTATTTTTAATTTCTCAGCACAGGAAAGATTGGCAATTATTCTTCTTTTACTCCGAATAAAACGAAAGCTGCCCCACTTAAAAAGGTAAATCCACCAATAAGTAATGTGATGTGCATACCCGAAATAAAATATTTGGATATATTGATAATCGCTCCAAAAAGTGCAACGCCAATTAAACTACCAATTTGCCGACTGGCATTCAATGCGCCTGATGCAATGCCTGCACGACCATGCGGCGCAGAATGGATAGTCGCTACAGTTGCTGCAGGCATGGTAAATGCAATACCAAAACCAATAGCGGCGAGTGGTATTACCATCATGAAATAAGGTGTGTTTTCTCTTGCAATTAACATCATTAGAAAGCCGATTGCGCCAACAGTCAAACCTATTATCATTGGAGCTTTTGCACCCATTCTGCTGGTCATTTTTCCACCTAGATAGGAGCCAATCGCGATGACGCCTAATAATGGCAAAAAGGCAAAACCTGTCATCATAACTGAATAATCTCTTATATGCTGGAAATAAAGCGTCAATACAAATAATTCACCATAGACGCCGATATTAAGTATCATCCCAATAGCAATCGCAATGGAAAATGTTTTCGAGCGAAAGAAATTTAACGGAAACATAGGGTGCGTAACCCGATGCTCAATCATTAAGAAAGCAATAAAAGTGATTATGAAAATTAAAAATGCAATGAAGACTCTATTGGAATGCCAGCCAAATCTTCCCACTTCAATTAAACTAAATGCTAATGCAGCAATGCTGATAATTCCGAATAGCTGACCCATGAAGTCAAAACCTCCAGTCTCATGACTTGAAGGATTGGATACATATTTCTTTGTTAAAAAATAGCCTGCAATGCCAAACGGCAAATTAACAAAAAATACAGCGCGCCAACTAAACCAAGAAGTTAATATACCACCGAGCAGCGGTCCTGCTGCTGCAGCAATGCCGCCGACGGTTGCCCAGATGCCGATTGCATTCACACGTTCTTGTTTGTTGTCATAAGAAGCATTAATTAAAGCTAATGAAGTGGGAACCAGTAATGCAGCAGAAATACCTTGTAATAATCTAAATCCCGTTAATTGCCAAAAATTGCAAGACAATCCGCATCCTAATGAAGTTAATACAAATAAAACTAAGCCTAAAAGAAAAGTGGATTTTGCCCCGACCCGATCGCCTAAATTGCCTGCTGATAATAATAAGCAGGCAAAGGTTAAAGTGTAGCCATCCACAACCCATTGTAACCATGACAAGCCGCCCATTAAATCTTTTGCCATGCTGGGGAGGGCAACATTGACGATCGTTACATCAATAATCACCATAAAAAAGCCCAGGCATAAGGCAATTAATGGCAAGTATTTAGGATTGTTGGCAGTTGAGGATTGATTCATTGGTAGGATATACATTCATAAAAAAACATCATTGTAGTTATTTCTAGATATGAAATAAATAGCTATAATTGGCAATACTTGTTTCATTATGGTTAATGCTTTTATGAATGAATGAATGAATGAATGATTAATTTATTATGTTAATTGTAAAAGAGGAATTTTATGCTTAAATTTTTTAGAGTTACATCTGACAATAACGACACGCAAGAAAGGGAACTTAGCCTAATGGTTTCTTATGGATTAAAGGATAAAGGTACTCCCATCGAATCAGTTCCATACGATGTAATCGTCACTAAAATACTTTCATTACTTGATAATTCAACGCTTGGCAAAGTAATGCAAGTTAATAAGTTTTTTTCAAAAAGTGCTAGCGATAATAGATTATGGAAAGAGCGAATCAAGGAGTTATTGACTGAAGATCCAAAGTTTGAAAACAATAAACATTATTATACTTTTTTATCTGGTTTAAAATTACAGCTAATAAATTTAAAAAATTTATTTAGTACATATCAACCCAAACCAGAATCAATTCTATCAGTACTTTACGAAATGGCATGCGCTAGTTTAGAAAAACCTTTTTTTGCGATTATAAATAAATTTCCTGGCATCGTAACTCAAATTAATGAATTTAGGAAAAAAGAACATTTACATTCAACTCTAGCTCATGCTGCCGCATCAGCAAATAATGTAGCTATTTTAAATAAATTAATAGAATATAATCCTGATTTAAATGCTCGATGTGATGGTTATCTTACTACAGGTGAAATGGGGCAGTGGGTAAAAAATTTAGGAAAAAGTGTATTACAAAATGCCGCAGGAAGTGGAGCATATGAATGCCTTCAAATTTTACTAGCACAAAAAAATATACTTTTTGATACTTCTGATTGTTGGAATAATACAGCTTTGCATGATGCTTCTAGTCATGGATACTTGAATTGTGTAAAACTACTGGTTGAAAAAGGCGCCAGCCTTAATGTGATTGATAACCATAATAACACACCTTATGAATTAGCAAAAAAAAATAAATATGAAGATGTCGCTTCTTATTTAGCGGAGCAAATGAGAAAACAAAACATTCCGGTTCCAGAAGAAAAAAGCTGTATTATCCAGTAGATTTGCTCCTCATCCGGATATGTGAAGTTTCATGTTCCATATTATCTGGCCTTGCTAATACAGGCTTTTCCCGGGTTAGTCTATTTATGATACTAGTAAATTGTGGATATTGGTCAATCAAAGTTGTTCTGCTTCCTAGTTCAAAATCCTGAAATTCGAAACCAGGCGTTACTGTACAACCGACTAAGGTATAAGAGGATTTGTCATTTACTTCCGCTGCAAACCATTGATTAGCTTTAATTGTAACCTGAAAAGCGGCTTCGGGATTTTCAATAGGGTTCCCTAATTTAAATGACGTAAGTTCACCTTTTTCATCTATTATGTAGAGGGTTAAGGTCGTTCCACTATAAAAATGCCATATCTCATCTGATTTTAATCGGTGCCACGCTGAGTAATCATTACCTTCGAGCAAGTAATATATAGAAGTGCCTGCACTGTGCTCAGAATCAAATCTTTTAGAGAGTACTGTATCTACTGATTTGTAAATTTGCTTGTAATAACCGCCTTCAGGATGTCTTGCTAATGTTAGCGTAGCTATCAATTCTTTTGCTTTTGACATAATTCAATTTTTATCTGATCTTAACAGGCAGCTACAAAAAAGCTGAAGGAGTACAAAGAAGAAAATCAGCGTGACACTATTTTCTGCCAAGCTCTAGCAGAAAATAGTATTCCGTATCACTGCTCAGCCATCCTTAGCTGAATGACAACAATGTAATATTTTCTTAGGTCATGGTCTACAGCTTAAGGCTGAACATTTTGTAAGCTATTGCTTACAAATTAATTATTGCCATAATCCTGCCTCTTTGCAGTTGAATTCATTTATAATAAAGATGCGTTTGTGACGATGGGAACTTTAAGGAAAAATAAATAAGCATGGTTATAGAAGATATTATTGGTGACTATAAGACTTTTTTTTCTGATTTACTGCATAGAATGAAAAAAATTGGCATTGATATTAGTGGAATGCCAATGAGTCACCTTTTGTATCGCGCAGTTACTATTTCTGAATATGAAGATTTACGTGATAGGTTAAAGTCTCTCTGTAGTGAATTTGTAGAAACCCAGTTTAATGGGCGAGCGGTTTCTGTGTTAGGTTTAAAAGAACCTTTACATCTTGAAGAGGGGTTTAAGGTTTCTGTCATTGAATTACCAGCGCCTCGACCAGTTCATATGTATCCTAGCGGGCTTGAGAGTATAGGGATGATTGTTGGAAAAGCATTGTCGGCATTTATAGAGCAATACAAAAATATTTTAACTGGTATAAAAGATCACGGAGAATATTGTCAACCAGCGTTCATCACTTTTGATAATGAAAAAACTTCAAAATTTTATGATATCTCATTGAATGAAATTGTTACGTTGCAGGGTTGGAAAATCCAGAAAATAAATTAAAAGATTTTAATTTTCCTGCGCGCCTGTTCTAATAAAGCAGGTGAGAAATCTGAGCCTATCACCTCATATCCATGCTTCGCCAGGTAAAATACCTGTGAGCCTGTGCCGCAGGCCATATCCATGACCGTTTTAACATTGTGTGCTTTTAACTGTTTTTCTATAAAAGCATTTTTAGCTTCTGTGCTTTCGTTTACATTGTGCGCATCGAAATATTCAGGTTTCTCTTGATATTCAAATGGCAAGCCAAGCTTATACACATCGTTCATTTTCTTCTACCTTCGGCAAAATACAGTGGTTGTCTTGAATGTTATACCAAAGCGCCAAACTCATCCAGGTGAGATTTGAATTTATGTAAAAATAGGTATTTATCCATGATAGTAAGTAATTTAAAGCTATGACATATCATTGGGTAAAAAAATTGATAACTAATTATCAATATGAGAAATTAGTTATTTTAGAGGAGCAGCTTAATCTTGATTTTATTATTGCAGCTTTTGAAAGATTTAACTTAATACTATAGGAGCGTCTTATTTTGCGCACTTGGAAGCAGGATGATATGGATGCCTATTACCAGATTAACCAAGATCCTAAAGTTATAGAGTTTTTGCTTGGCTCATTAACCACGCAAGAAGTAAACGATTTCATAAATGAAATGAATGAGCAATTTAAAAAACTTAAATTCACACTTTTTGCGGCAGAGGAAAAATCTACTAGAAATTTAATTGGATTCATTGGGCTTAATCCACCAAAATGGGAGTCACATTTTACGCCATGTGTAGAGATTGGTTGGCGGCTTGGTTCGCAATATTGGCATAGAGGCTATGCGACAGAGGGTGCGAAGGCTGTGTTAGAGTATGGCTTTAATAAAGGTGGTCTAGCTGAAATCGTTTCTTTTACGGTACCTGCAAATATTCGGTCTATTCAGGTGATGGAGAAGATTGGAATGCTGCGAGAGTATAAGGGAGATTTTTTTCACCCTAATCTACCGTTAGAGCATAAATTTTCTAAGCATGTCTTGTATAGAATCAAGAAATCATAATTTTAGTTTATCATATTAAATATTGCTCAAATTCTGGATGTGTAAAGTCGGAAATATGCAAAAAATCTTTATTGCTTATTGTATCAAGCTCATCACCAATACCAATAAAGCCAATCTTAAGATTGTTAGCCGCTATTTTATCCCACAATTTATCTCCGACATAAATTATTTTGGAATATGAAACCTTATTGTAAGTTGCTTTAGCGCGGTTAATGCACGTTAGAATGATATTTTCTCTTTCTGAATGATCATTGCTATGTGCTATTGGGATTGTTTGATGCGGTATATTTGCTGTTTTTAGTTTTGATAAAATGATTTCAGTAACAATGCCGGTATCAGTTGAATATTTATAATTTTTCCATTCTGTATCTATTGAGGTAATAGGAAGGACATCCAAGATTGCTTTTTCAAAAAATAATGAATCAACGTGATTTGTATTTGTTAATGTCCCATCTATATCAAAAATTATTAATTTATTTAAGTTCATTATCGGTAGGTTCTCCACCAAAAATTTTACGTGCAACAGCATATCCTTCGCTATCATTTCTTTCGAAAAGACCTATCCAAAATGAATTTTCTAATAAAATCGTTACTTTTATTGTGTATTGTTTCATGATATTTTTATCAAAATAATTTTCAATTATAATGGGAATTCCATTACTGTTACAGGGTGGTCAAAGAGTTTGTCCCAGCTGCGGTAGAAGCTATGTGATCCAGGGCAGGGCCATCCAAACTATGGTAACATATTCAAGTTTTCCTAAGTTTTTTTTTCTTTACTCTTTTGTAAGAAGATAAAAAAATTTCTAAATTTTTTATTCGCTCTTGAATGTCAATTTTCCAGAAATCAAGCTTATCGCCTCCCGCCTTCGTCAATTTGTAAATGCGAATGGCTGGCCCTTTACCAGAAGTATCCCATTCTGAAACAACTTCGCTATTTTTCTCAAGTTGCTGAAGTGTGCGATACACGCTTGCAGAATCTGCCTTAAGAATTGGAAATTTCTCTTTAAGCGCACTTTGTAATGCACCTCCATGCAAGGGGGTTTCGGTTAGCAAAAGGAGTATGAAAGCAGGCAAATGACGAGACTGTTGACGCAATTTATATAATCTTGACATATTACTGTTACTCGCAGTATGATGGTTATATTAGGAGCTTGGATAAGCCTGAAATTTAAATGAAAAAAATAATTAATAACTATTCTAAAAAAGACAAGGTTAGCCCCTTCGTATTTATTATTATTTCCGGCATAGTGTCGGTTATAAGTAGCTTGGGCGCACCTTTAATCCCTGAAATTTCAAATTTTTATCACATATCACCTCAGCTAGGCAAGTGGTCACTCACTATAGCACTTATATCCTCTGCCGTGAGTACACCAATATTAGGAAAATTATCTGACTTTGGTAATTACAAAAATGTTATTCTTGCCGTATTAATTGCCACAACTTTTGGATGCATACTAAGTAGCTTTGCTTCAAATTATTATGTGTTTTTAATTGGAAGAGCGTTACAAGGAATAGGTTTAGGAATTATACCAAGTCTAATAATAGCAGCAAACAAAATATTACCCGACTCAAGAGAAACAATATCTGCTTTATCGGTGGCAACAGCTGTAGGACTTGGCATAGGTTATCCATTATCAGGAGTATTAACAACTTTTTTTGGTATAAAATTTACATTTTTATGTGGGGGAATTTTTTCGCTATTTTCAGCAATAATGTCATTACAATTAATCAATATTAAAGAGAATACGAAGAAAGAGTTTGACCTTTATGGCTCTGTTCTTATCACCATAACACTCACCCTTTTAATTTTACTATTTAATTCCCTAGAATCAAATTCAGATATAGAAAGTATTCTGGTGTATTTTACAGGGTTCTGCCTGCTATTACTTTTATGGAGTAAAATTGAAGCAAAAATTAATAATCCTATAATTAGCCTCAGGGTAATAAAATTGCCCGAATCTCTTATGGCTAACGCTATTTCGATGTTATCGGGAACAGTAATATATATTTTGATCACTGCATCAATGCTCCGTATACAGCAAACCTCGTTTCCAGGACTATCTGAGACCACGCTAATGGCAGGGTTAGTCTTAACGCCTTTCTCCGTTGCTACTATTATTTCTCGATATATTACTTTAAATCATTTTAGTAGTTATACTAAATCCCTGGTTGGTAGTATATTTCTTTTTCTATCCATCATCGCTTTTATGATTATTAATGGAGAAATTATTTTCGAATTCATCTGTATGGCTTTGTGTGGATATGGTATTGGACTTATTTTTGGAGCGTTACCACATATTATCAAGGAAAATCTAAACAAATCAGATGCCGCCGAGGCATTTAGTCTAAACCAACTATCTCGATCAGTTGGTTATTCAATTGGAAGTGTGATATCAGTAAATATCATATCTTCATTTTTTTTAAATCATACTGGTGAACCTAGCAAGGATTCTTATATGCTACTAGCCATTGCCGGATTAATAATTACCCTAGTTCTCTTTGTGTTAATAAATTTTTGTTATAAACGATTTGATAAGCAAGCTAAAAGTTTTCTGGCGAACCCAACGAAAAATCAATAAGATACGGAGTACTAATCTTATCCTTTTCTTTGTCTAGCGCCTGCATTTCTTGGAGTATGCAGCTAATCAAATTGCCTTGCAGTATATGGGTGCCCTGATGACAGTTATTTTCTCCATTGCACAAGCGATTACTGTGCGTATGGGTCATTTACTCGGTGCTAGAGAACCAAAAGGCGGCTAATTACTTCCAGCTTGGTAGCGCTGGACTCTGGTGGGGAATGGTGATGGGTGCTAGCATTAGTGTGATACTGCTGTATTGGCAGTTTTAATCAAAAATGAATCGTTATAACCCACATGAATTTGCAGCGGAGAAGTGATGAAGATGCGTGAATTGAATTTTCCTTATGAAGTATCGATTAGTACTGATAGCGAATGTGAATATATTAGCGATGAAATTATGCACTTTAATAAGCGTCAGGTGCCATTTACTCAAAAGGTAACACCTATTTTTTAAAAATATGTTATAAAAAACAAAAATGAGATTATTGCTGGTATAAATGCAGTCATATATCACTGGGGTATACTTTTTATAGATGAGCTATTTGTCTCGGAAACATATAGGGATAAAAATTTGGGAAGTTATCTGATGAAAAAAGTTGAGGCTGAGGCCAAAGCCCTTGGTGTAACCTTATCGCATACAGATACATTTGATTTTCAAGCTAAAGATTTTTATTTAAAGCAAGGCTATGAAATTTTTGGTGTCTTGGAAAATTGTCCGCCAAGCCATAGCCGCTTTTATTTAAAGAAAATTCTTTAGCACTTAAAAACTAACGGAGCAAGCAATGATGGAATATAACTCATGCTTGCGATATAAATTTTACTTGCAGCGACAATCGTTATTTCCCCAGCACTGCAAAACCCTTTTGCAAACAGATTTA
>JBEPVU010000071.1:0-8528 GCA_041690855.1 Gammaproteobacteria bacterium
CGCAGGAGCGGCAGCCGAGCGTACACGGATGTATTCACAGCGTGTTTACAAAAAGTCTTCCCGCCAGCGCAACCCGCACAATATCCGGCACAATATAAGAAGCAAAGTGTACTATGCGAAAAACCTTTCGCAAACCACCTGAGTCATGAGTATAATATCCCACTTAAATTAAACCCCGTACTCACTCGGAGAACTCACACTATGACGCCCACCTCCTCCAACCGTCAAAAACTGGGTCTGTGGATGTTAACCGCTTTAGTAGCTGGTAACATGATCGGCTCAGGCGTATTCCTATTGCCCGCTGCCTTAGCAAGCTTTGGCAGTATCGGCCTGGTCGCCTGGTGCTGCACTTCCGTTGGCGCACTCCTGCTCGCACTCGTATTTGCCAAACTCGGCAGCATTATGCCCAGAATTGGCGGGCCTTACGCCTATTGCCGTGAAGGCTTCGGCGAATTCATCGGCTTTCAAATGGCTTATAACTACTGGATAGCACTCTGGGTCGGCAACGCTGCCATTGCCGTCGCCTTTACAGGCTATCTTAGCGTATTCTGGCATCCATTATCTGGTAATCCTGTATTAGCCTGTGGTGTGAGCATCGCCATTGTCTGGCTTATGACACTCATCAACATTTGCGGCGTACGTCAGGCTGGTTTGGTACAGCTCGTGACAACCATATTAAAACTGCTGCCCCTCTTACTACTGGCTACCATTGGCCTATTATTTATTAAACCGCATAATCTAGCGCAATTTAATATTTCCGGCAAAAGTGATTTTTCCGCCTTGACAGGCGCCGCCACGCTAACATTATGGGCTTTTATTGGTTTAGAATCTGCCACCGTACCTGCAAATGATGTTGAAAATCCACACCGTAATATTCCACGCGCAACCATTTACGGCACATTAGCTACCGCTTTAATTTATATCTTAAGCAGCTTAGCCGTTATGGGTATGGTGCCGCTCAGTAAGTTAGCCCACTCTACAGCGCCCTATGCCGATGCCGCACAAATCATGTTCGGCCCTATTGGCAGCTTACTCATCGCAGCAGGCGCCGTTATTTCTACGTTTGGCGCTTTAAATGGTTGGACATTACTGCAAGGCCAGATTCCCAAAGCAGCAGCGCTGGATGGTCTTTTTCCCGCGATATTCGCTAAACAATCTAAACAAGGCACGCCTGTCTGGGGTTTGGTTATCTCCAGTGTTTTAATTACTTTATTATTACTACTGACTTTAAACCAGAGTTTAGTAAAACAATTTACTTTTATTATTTTATTGGCCACGCTGGCTTCTTTAATTCCTTATTTATTCACGACCATCGCTGAATTGCTTATCTTTATTAAAAATCGTGAGCAATTTAATGGCAAACGCTTGCTGGGATCCAGTATTATTGCCGTACTGGCATGTGCTTACGCATTCTGGACGATTATAGGTTCCGGCGAAGATACAGTATTTTATGGTACCTTATTATTATTCAGCAGTGTGCCTATCTACGCCTGGATGAAATGGCGGAAAAGTTTGACAGAATAACCGTTTGAGTGGAGAAATGCGTATTAAATTATTCTTTTTATCGATTTTATTGAGCCTGCTGGGAACATTCTCGCTCCCTCTCTATGCCGATAATAATTTTAATACGCAATCTCCTCAAATCATCACCGCCGCTCACCAGCTCGCCATCGAAAGCACACGTAATATATTACTGGCTAACAAATTAGCAGCCTTGCAACAACAAATTACCAATAACACCCACAATAGTATCTCTCCCGATTTATTAAAACGCGTAGCACTCACGGTCAGCTTAGCTAAAACAGATTTAGACAGCGTTAATCTGGCGATAGCCGCCGTGCAGGAAGAATTGGAAGTTATTCAAGATGATGTTAACACACTGAGTAATACTCTACGCAGTGCGCTGCCAGGCGCCAATCCCAGTGGGGAACAACAAAATTCGCTAACCGATCAACTGAATATTCAGCAGCATTTACATAAAATTCAGCAGCAACGCATACATGTTTTACAACAAACACTGCAGTTAGCACAGCAGACTTTACAAGTGGCTGAGCAATGGCAAACCCAATTACAAACGCGTTATCAGCAACAACAGCAGCAGCAACGCCAGCAGGCATTAGATCAACTGGCCTTAACACTGCAACAAGAACAACAAAGTTGGCTGCAACGGCTGTCTGAATTAAATAAACAATTACAAACTAATGGTTCTTATGGTTTATTAAATAGCGCTACGTATATCAATCTGGAAATTGGCATTTTAGAAGCGGAAGAACGCAGTAATCTCACACAAACACAATTAGAAATCGTTAAAATTCATAATAATCTGGAAAACTTAGACATTACGCCGAACCAGCAATATTCTTTAGGCAGTTTAAATAGTTTCAAACGGCAAACTGATACTATTGTTGATCAATTAACAGACATTCAGGCCATCCTGCAAAATAAAATTCATCTGCTGCAAAAACGCAGTCAGATTATTTTAACAGGTCTGCAGAATGGCATTATTGAAGGTAGCGACGGCAACAATAATTTATCGACCCTATATAGCTTAAACGCTAGTTATCAAAAGCAATTAAAAGATACGCAGGGGCTTATTCAACAAACACAAAAAGTACAAACCAATATCACGCATCAATTAAATCGGCAAATAGCCAGCCGGCAAAGCTTGCCAGGCATTGATAAGCAAGCGTGGCTATTACTGGGACAACATTTATTAGAAACGCCTGGTTTAACGTTACAAGCTTTGCAAAATGCCGCTAAGCCATTAATAACAGCGATTAACACGGCTAATCTCTGGCAACAAGCAGGCTGGTTGCTTTATTTTATTGGCTGGGGTACTGCCTGGTACTGGTTGCGCCGGACATTAATAATAGGCACTTACCGCTTTGAAAAACGCAAGCAGAGCGTGCTCACTAGCAATTTATTTCTCGTTTGTCTGCGGCTGTTAAAACGTCATTTAGCAGGCGCTTTATTGCTAGTTGTTTTAATCAGCTTACCGCTCGTGCTGGATATTCCAGTACAATCTTTTAGTTTAATGATCAGTGCCGTCATTATTATTTTTGGTTTCAGTTTAGCAATTGGTTTTGCCCGGATTATTTTGTTAGAAAATACCGCTGATAAAAGCGGCCATGATGTGCAACTGTATTATCGTCTGAAATGGGCTTTAATCACCGGTGGTTTTATCACGGCAATTACTATATTAATGCATCAATTACCGGTTACTTTCGGCCTACTCGATCTGATTGATCGCTTATTTATGTTATTTTTACTGGCGGTTGCTTTAGTATTATTGCGCGCCTGGAAAATTGTGCCTGATTTACTCAAGCCTTATCTGGAAGATAAACGGCCTTATTTAAAACAAGTAGTACGCTGGTTAAGTTTATTAATCCCTTTAACGATTTTGTCCAATGCCTTAGTGGGCCTTATCGGTTATGTTATTTTAGCGTGGAGTATTGCCGCTTATCAAAGTTTATTTTTAATCGTATTAACCGGTTATATTTTAGTACGCGGTATTTTAGGTGAATTAATGAATTTCATTGCCGCTAAAACCATCCGACATTTAAAAAATGGCTGGTTATGGAGCGAAGCGCTATTAAAACCTTTACATCAGATTTTAAAAATTGGCGTATTTATTGGTGCTGTTGTTGTTTTATTTAATTTATATGGCTGGGGCAGCCAATCCTGGGCAGTCACTAAATTAACTGAATTATTTAATTTAAGGCTATTTGCGCTGGCTGGCAGCGGTATTACACCGTTCAGTATTTTAGAAGCTATTTTTCTGATTGCCGCTTTAAAATGGGCGGCGCGTTGGACACGGGAATTCAGTTATCGCTGGTTGTTTGCTCGCACTAAAGATTTAGGTTTGCGTAATAGTTTAGCGATCTTCAGTCAATATAGTGTGGTTATCATTGGTATTTTAGTGGCTTTAAAAGTCATTGGTATTAATCTCACAGCCTTAACAGTAGTTGCGAGTGCTTTTGCACTGGGTGTCGGCTGGGGGCTGCGTGATTTAGCGAATAATTTTGCCTGCGGTGTTTTATTGTTAATCGAGCGACCAGTGCATGTGGGTGATTACGTTACAATGGCTAATTTAGACGGTGAAGTTTTGCATGTGGGTATGCGTGCAATTACAGTGACAACCGATGATCATCAGGAATTAGTAGTGCCTAACTCCGTGGTATTCACGCAGCCTTTTATTAATTGGACACACCGCGATAATATTGTGCGTGTGCCGATTACGATTAAAACAACGCGTACGGATGATCCGCATCGAGTCAAGGACATTATTTTAGATGTTTTAAAGTCAACGCCTAAAATTTTAACGAATCCGCCGCCGAATGTTTTTTTGAAAGAGTTGGCAGAGGTGTTGTTGAAATTTGAGGTGGAATATTATGTAGATTTGCGGGCGATTCCTTCGCGTGTTTCAGTGCGATCGCAATTTTTGCTGGCGTTGTGGGACAGGTTTCAGGCGGAAGGTATTCATGCGCCGGAATATCCGCATGAGATTGTTTTGCTGAATCAAAATCATTTCGCCTCTCCAGCGGGAGAGGCCGACGCGTAGCGGCGGGTGAGGGGAATTTTATAACCCATTCCTTATTGAACTGATTTTTTTAATTCCCCTCACCCGTCCAAGCTACGCTTGGCCGGCCTCTCCCGCTGGAGAGGCGAAATACTGGAAAAATACAAATTAAACTAAAAACATATGAGCAATAAAAATCAACCTTCTATTATTTTTACCGGCGGCGGTTCGGCCGGACATGTTACGCCTAATCTGGCGTTGATTAAGCGTTGCCAGGAAAATAGCTGGCGAATTGTTTATGTGGGTTCAATGCAGGGAATTGAGAAAGATATTATTCAGCGGTTAAATATTCCTTTTTTTGGCGTTGCTACGGGTAAATTGCGGCGGTATTTTAGTTGGCGGAATTTTGTCGATCCGTTTAAAATTTTGTGGGGCATCGGACAAGCGTTTTTTATCTGCCGAAAAGTAAAACCCCAAGTAGTTTTTTCTAAGGGTGGATTTGTGGCGTTTCCAGTGGTGTTGGGCGCCTGGTTGAATCGGGTGCCAGTGATTTGTCATGAATCGGATTTAACGCCCGGGTTTGCTAATCGCTTGAGTTTTCCGTTTGCTCAATTAATCTGCGTAACGTTTGCGGAAACGCAAAAATATATTAAAGATCAAAAAAAAGTCGTAGTGACGGGAACGCCTATCCGAGAAAGTTTGTTGCAAGGTAATGCGGAACATGGCCATCGTTTATGTGATTTTAATACGGATAAACCTATTATTTTAATTACCGGCGGCGGCTTGGGGGCTGATCCTATTAATTTTGTTATTCGCGATTGTTTGCCGCAATTATTGTTACGTTTTCAGATTATTCATTTATGTGGAAAAAATAAAACCGATGCTAAATTTCATAACCTGCCAGGTTATAAACAATTTGCTTACGTGAATGAGGAAATGGCTGATTTTCTTGCTAGCGCCGATTTAGTAATTTCCCGCGCCGGCGCTAACGCTATTTATGAATTAATCGCTTTACGCAAACCTAATTTATTGATTCCTCTTTCTAAAAAAGCCAGCCGTGGCGATCAATTAATTAATGCACGTTATTGCCAGACTAACGGTTTAAGTGAAATATTATATGAAGAAGATTTAACAGAATTAACTTTATTCAATGCTCTCGATAAACTGAGTCATTGTAAAAATGAATATCAACAACGACTGGCTGAATTTGCCTTACCTGCAAGCGCTGATCTTATTTATAAATTATTTCCTAAAAAATAGTGTAATTATTAAAGCGAGGCAAGATCACCCTTCCGTGCCTGCTTATCTGAGCCATTATATGCTCACATAAGCAAGTTCCCAAGTTCCACACAAAAGACTGAATCAAATTCACGCTGCTTCCATGCTGTATACCACTCCCGCAGTAACAGATGTCGATTACAACTCCAGCATAAATGGCGGCTTTTTGCGACAAAACCTTTAATAAAACTACTACTTTAATATGTAGTTAGGGTTATTAACAGTTTTATTATTAAGGCCAAGTTCTTTACTAATAGAACAACAAATTTCATATTCATCGGTTGGTTTTTCGATTGGCTTAAAAAAATTATTATTATAGGATGATTTGGATGATTTTTTTAGAACATACTTAATATAGTCAATATAACTTTCTAATTCTTTAGTAAATTTATCTAGTTTTTGAGGACTTGAAAGGGAGTTTAACTCATACATTAGATTATGATATCGATTTCCTGAGATCGGATTCATATGCTTAAAAGAATAGTTATTGTTTTTTTCTATTTTATTTTTTTGTCTTATCGCTTTTATTGTATTTATGAAATCACCTAATCTTGATGTATAGTTATCTTGGCTAGAATTTTTATTCTCCTCAATTTCCTGTTTTTTAATGCAAAGATAATTATGAATTTTCATGAAAATAGAATCTTCTTTCAGATGTCTCGTAGGCTTGATAATGGAGCTTATGACAAAATCTGCCTGTTGATCAAAACTACCAGCGTTACTTAAGCTTATAGGATAGTCGTTTGATTTTGAAGTAAATGTACCAAATAACAAATATTTACGATATGCTTCTTTATCATATGGAAAACATGCAAGTTGATTATAAATTGTCTGATTTAAATTATGATATTTTTCGGTTACTTCATCGATAATTACCGATTTATTTGATTCTTTTTGTAAATTATCTTTTACAATGATAGAATGTGTCCCCCTATTTTCCAGGCGAGCCGTTCGTCCTTTCATCTGTGTGATCATACCAGTGTTTAGTTTATCATTGTATTCTGGCAGATAAGTTATTAGTACATGGAGTCCAAACCCGTTTGACTGATCTAAAACTTGCCGTTGTATAGTAAAATCAGCACCACGGCCAACCACATGCGAAGCAATTGTAATAGTATTATTTGATTGGCAAACTTTGGCAAGATTAGACTCAGTCACTAATTCTTCCTTATCTAGAGTATGTATTAAAATTTTATATTTAGATTGTAGTTCATTAATAATATCTATTATTTTTTGCCAATCCTTCGTGTTTTCAATATTAGCAAACACTAATATAGGTTGATTTCTATGGATGGCAGCACTAAGGTCTTTTTTAATCTCTGGTTCCCATAGTGTGACATCAAAGGGCTCATCTCGGCTGTCTTTAATTTTTTCATTTCTTTTTTTCATTTCACCAAAGACAGGAGGAATATTTAAGTAAAAAAGTTCAGGAAATATTTTTTCGAATTTTTTTATTTTATTATTACTAATACTTCCTGAAAAACCTATTACCTTTTTAAAGTTTTTTATGTAAGTTAATATATTTAAATTTATGCAATGTGCGTAGAAATTCCCTTTTTTAAGCTCAAAAAGAGCGCCGCCTATATAACTGTGTTTTTTTCCAAGGCTATCAAAACCTTCTCTAGCAGGTGATGAACTACACTTTGAAAACCAGTTTGAATACAATCCTTCCATCTTATTTATTTTTAAAGCTTTAAAAAAAGCACCCATATTAGATTTTTCTACAAATAATTCTTTTAAGCTATCTTCACTTAAATTATTTTTATTATTTATACCACTCAAATTAAAAAACTCACTCCATTCTCGAACAGTATTCCCAAATTGATTTGAGTCTAATAATATAGAATCAAATTCGTCTAATATGACTATATCTTGTTCAGTATAATCAAATAAAGAATCTTCGCTTGAATTTTCATTCATCTTATTTTCAATTTTATTATACATAGATAAAAAATAGGTACTTAATTCAGCATAGATTATTTTTGCATCAACAGGAACAACATTACTTTTATCAATTATTAATGTGCTCTTTACTTTTAGATGGTCAAATAATTCTTTAAATCTATTATAATCTCTTTCTGCCAGATGATTATAAACAGTAAATACATGGATTTTCCTTCCTTGCAACGCAAAATGTAAAGCTACCAGAGCAATAATTAAAGATTTTCCTTGACCTGTACCCATTTTTGCAAATAATTGATTGGCTCCGTTGGGCGGATCAATAGCGCACATTAAAGCAAATAATTGATTATTTTGAATTATTTTAAAGCCTAGCTGAGAGAGATAGTTATAACCCTGAATTTTTTCCTCTAACACTTTAGGATTAATATTTTCTTTCTCTTTAGGCAATTTTTCGTTAGCATATGTTGCTAATATATTATTTCTCATTTTATCTTTTTTGTTGGCTTCGATAAACATGCAATGATACTTATCAATGGGATTTTTAATATAGCAATAAAGATAAAATATCTGATCAGAAATAGAATGTGCCGACCATTTTTCAGGATTATCACCCTGCATACATTTAGAAAATATTTCTAATACAGGATTAAAATTATCCTTTTTGTTTTTTAAATCTTCAAATATGACGTCAAGCCAATGTTTATTAACGCTCAAGCAACAATTAATAATTGTACATAGCATTTTAGATATTGATTCTATATTTGATATTTTAGATAATCTAGTCGCTTCGACTAATTTTTCCATTAATTGATCATGAATATCTTTATAG
>JBEPVU010000072.1:0-8509 GCA_041690855.1 Gammaproteobacteria bacterium
CATTTTCGTGGCTGGAGAACGCCCCTAATTGTAAATAAAGGCGGGGATGCGCCGGTGCAGGGTGATTGACTACTGCACTAATATTCGTGGCTTTAGTGCTGACATTAGTTGAACTTAATTGGCTTAACACACGATCCGTGTGACGCGGGTCAATCGCTTTAATATCGACTAAACCCGTACCATGGGGCGTTATGCCTAATTTTTTAGCCGCTACATAAGATAAATCCATCACACGATTTTCTGCAAAAGGCCCGCGATCGTTTACTTTTACAATGACATGGCGGCCATTTTTTAAATTAGTAACCAGCACATAAGTTGGCAGCGGTAAGGTGCGGTGCGCGGCTGTCATCGCCAGTAGATTATAAGGTTCGCCGCTAGAGGTGCGTTGTTTGTGGAATTTCATGCCATACCAGGAGGCAATACCGCGTTCTTCAAAGCCGGTTGAACTTTTGAGTACGTAATAGCGATGGCCTTTGACAACATACGAAGGGGGATTGCCGTATTTGCTGCGGGGTTCTACTTTGGGTACGGCATCGGGGATTTTGGAAACATCAACGTCAAAAGGGGGTGGGCCATCTTTGCCATAGTAACGGCCGGAGGTTCCGCAGCCGGTTATTTGTAATAGAAAAGTTAGGATAGCGAGCAGGCTTAGTAAGCGATAGGTGAATTTCATATTAAGTTTTTTTCGGCAAATATTGTGCATCATAATCACTACGGATCCATGCGCTTAATTGATAAACAGCCATGGCGTACATTTTGCTGGTGTTATAACGGGTAATCACATAAAAGTTATGAAAGCCTAACCAGTCTTCTACGCCAGTTTTATTAGCTAAAACAATCAAGCTGGCTTTTTCCTGCAAGGCATAAGGTTTAGCGGGATAAATGCCGTAGCAATGCGCAAATTGTCCCAGTGTTAATTGGGGATTAAGGTTTTGCGCGGGTAAATAAGTATAGCGGTAACCAATGATTTTTGCTTTAACCGCTACTGGGCCACCCGCTTGCCAGCCATGCACAGCGAAATAATTAGCAATACTGACAATAGCATCATCCGCGTTATTAAATAAATCACTGTGACCTTTGCCGGAATAACAGATGGCGTAATGACGATAACTGCTGGGCATAAACTGGGCAGCGCCGAGTGCGCCGGCATAGGAGCCTTTTAAACTTAAAGGATCAAATGACGCTTCCCGCGTTAATAATAAATAATGTTCTAATTCGCTTTTGAAATAGGGCGAACGTGGCGGATAATCAAAAGCTAAGGTACTAAGAGCGTCAAAAGCGCTGTATTTACCCTGCCTTTGGCCATAACGGGTTTCTACGCCTAAAATTGCAACAATAATTTCGGGCGGCACTCCATAACGTTTTTGCGCATACGCTAACGTGGCGGCGTGTTTATGCCAGAAATCGGCGCCTTCCTGCGCCCTATCCGCTTGTAAAAAAATCGGATAGTAAGTATACCAGGGCATCGCTTCATGCGGTGTGGTCATGTTATGAATAATCGTCTGATTAGGTTTGATCTGGCTGAATAATTCCGTTAGCTGCATTTTACTGAATTTGTCTTTGCTGGAAACCTGCTTGATAAACTGCTGTACGTCAGGACGCGCCGCATAATTAGTCGCACAACCGGTTAAGGTTATTAATAATACGGTCATTAAAAAGCGTTTTAAAAAGGGGAGATTTTTTGTCATTTCCATTTGAAAAACCATAAATTGCCTAGGCGAGGAGTATAAAGAAAATTCAACAAATTGCCACTACGTACTTAACAATTTTCGATGGGTATGAATCGACATTAAAATACCAAAGCTGGCAATTAACGTTACCATAGACGTGCCGCCATAACTCACCAGCGGTAACGGAATACCCACTACCGGTAAAATACCCGTCACCATGCCGATATTCACAAACACGGCCATAAAAAACGTTAACGTTAATCCACCGGCGAGCAGGCGTGAAAAAGTATCTTGCGCCTGCGAGCTGATATATAAACCACGGCCAATCACCACCAGATACAACACCAGTAAAATAATTGCGCCCATCAAACCAAATTCCTCGCCACCCACGGCAAAAATAAAATCAGTGGTATGCTCCGGCAGAAATTGCAGATGGGATTGCGTGCCATTCAACCAGCCCTTACCAAAAACACCGCCGGAACCAATGGCGATTTTAGATTGAATAATATGATAACCCGCGCCTAATGGATCACTTTCCGGGTTTAAAAAAATTAATACACGCTCACGCTGGTAATCATGCATAAAATGCCATAACACCGGCGCACTGATGGCAGCCAATATAACCAAAGCGATTAATATCCGTGCGCGGATACCGGCTAAAAACAGCACGCCAAAACCACCCGCGATAATCATAATCGCCGTACCTAAATCCGGCTGTTTAGCGACTAAAAGCGCGGGGACAAAGATAATAACGCCAGCCACTAATAATTGCCGTAATGCAGGCGGCAACGCTTTATCGTGGAAATACCAGGCCACCATCATCGGCACCGCCAGCTTCATAATTTCGGACGGTTGAAATTGAAAAATCCATAAATTCAGCCAGCGTTGCGCGCCTTTGCCGATTACACCCATCGCCAGTACAGCCAGCAATAAAACAGTACCCAATGCAAATAACCAGGGCGCCCAGGCTTGATAATGCCGCGGCGAAATCTGCGCTAACACCCACATCATTAAAAAAGCGATTAGCATACGAATCCCTTGCCGGGTAATCGTATCGAGACTTTGATCACTGGCACTATAAAGCACCAGCAAACCCACACTCACTAATAACAATAAACCCGCCAGCAGTGGCCAATCTAAATGTAAAACCTGGCCAATTCCCTTGTTCGGCATGCGACGCTGACGGCCTTTAAACCAGGCGCTGATAATATTTTCGTCATTCATGGCGATAGTTGGGTATAATAAAAAAATCTAACCACAGAATAGGAAGTTTATGCGGTGTGCCTCATATTGTACAGCAGGTAGTTATAAATTAGCGGCGCTTACGGATTTCTTAAAAAGAAAACAGTATATTATTCACCGCTACCGGAATGTTTTGCATATCACCAAAAAAAATCAGTCATGGGACGTGTTTTTATTCAACAATGGCTGCCTGATCACCTGGGGATTGCGTAACCTGCAGGAACAGCAGTTTTTAGATTATTTAAAGACTTTCTCTACCGAACCGCTAGAAGACATCGAAGCCGATCGTTTTATTTTTAAAATCGGGCAGGAAACTAAAATTCGACCGCATCAACGCTTAAATGCGGATGTGATTACGATTCATACGGATGAAATTGACAATGTGCAGGTAAAATTAGCCATTTCCTACGGCTTGGCGCAATCCGTAAAATTGCAGGCGTATGAAACGTCGATTGAAAAAACGGTTGCCGCTCACGCGCATATTCCTAAAGAACTCGCTAAAACCGGTAAAATTTCACTGTCTCGCAAAGCGATTTCCAAGCGGATTGGCGAAATTTTTTTAGAACGCAGTTCAGTAAATTTAACCGGCGAATACTTTGATGTGCCGGAATATTTCTGGCAATACTCTAATTCGGAAGCCTATTACATTATGACCGAACAATTCCTCGACATTCCCAAACGCGTCGCTGCACTCAATCATAAATTAGACGTATTGCACGAAATTTTCGATATGCTCAACAACCAACTCCAACACCGCCATAGCAGCATGCTGGAGTTTGTGATTATTTTATTAATTTTTATTGAAATAGTGTTGAGTGTGTTTCATGTGACATTGGCTTAATTAAATTATTTGATAAACAAAGCCTGGCCTATTCCTTTGTTCGACATCCGTCGACGGCGGCTTTTAAACCAGGCGGTGATAATATTTTCGTCATTTATAACGATAGTTTGGCATGATTTGTGTTAGAAGATTGCTGTTGTTTTTGGGCTTCATTTTTTAGTTCAACCTGAATATCCCTTTTTCCGGTTTCTATTCTCCCCAATTCTATTAATTTAAGGAGAACGTTCTTAGATATAGATAGTGAGATAGATGACTCACCTTGTGTCTGCCCCAATTTTTGGTGGGCAGGTACAGCAATGATTTTAAATTCGTCTTTCTCCCCCGTTACTACTTTGATGTCAGCACTACCTGGTAATTTCTTTAAAATCTCTTTTAATTCTTTTAAAGAAGGAGATGAATCCTGCTCATTATTTAAGAAGTTGGTAGAATAAACTGAAACATAACGACTTGCATTAAATAATGCATCGTCATCTATCTTGGCTCTTTTATTAATTTCATCCTTTATAAATCCAATGCACGTTGATAAAAATTCGTCCTCCTTTCCCCTAGTAGATTGAGCCTGCTTTTGAGCGTTTTCAAAACTACTTAGCATACTCACCTTCTTACTATTTTCTTCCCCTAAAACATTTGTTGGCTGGCGTTGAATAATGCCTTTTAATAATTGTTTATTGTCCTTAAATTCATGCATCATATCTCGAAACGCTTTTCTGTCTTCTGTAGTATTTCCATTGAATATTGGATAACCCATTTGTATTAATAAATTTTTGCCTAAAAAAGCTTTTTCACGTGCTTGGAAATTAGCCCTTGCTATTTTTTCTAATCCTTCCCGCTCGGATTTAATAAAAAAGTCTATTCTTTCTCGTGTACAAGTAATTATCATAGGTTTATTATCTATATTAACGGTAACCTCATATTCATTATTTAAAATAGTGTTTTTATTTGTTATTTTTTCTACAGTGAATGATACTGAACCTTCTGCTTCAGCTTTTTTTTGCGCTTGTTTCAACTGATTTGAATTTCCTGTCTTATCATCAAAAATATATAATTTTTCCAGCTTAAGATTGAATGCTATATAATTTTTTGCCAATTCAATGTCTTCTGCATTTAATGGTAGATTTTTTTCGACTTTTATATCGTTTAAGTCTATTGGGAGTTCCACATTTCCCTTTAACTTGTTAAGCATTCTCTTGACAATGCCACTTCCCCATTTGCCTGTTTGATCTGATTTAGATTTAGAATCTGGCATGACTTCACCTCTTATAAAAAACATTAATATCCATTAGATTATAGCATCTCTCCACCTACTATGAGAAACAATCGTGAACTATCACCACCTCTACCACGCCGGCAATTTCGCCGATGTTTTTAAGCACAGTATCCTGACATTACTGGCGCAGTCCTTACTCGTTAAGGAAAAGCCCTTCTGTTACTTGGATACCCACGCTGGCACAGGTTTATATAACCTGCATGAACCTGCCGCCCAGAAAACTAAAGAATATGAAACTGGTCTACTCCGCCTATTAAACCAGCCCAATCATCCCTCTATACTGAATTTCTATTTAAAAATCATCCAAGAACTCAACCCGAGGGGTGGCGCGGAGGCGGATTCCCTACCACGCGCAGCTTGCGAGCATGGTAGGGTGCCGCAGCGACAGGACCCCGAGGCCACGGAGTTTCAGACGGAAGAATTTATAAAATTATATCCCGGCTCCCCTCTACTCATAAATCACTTCCTACGCAAACAAGATTCCATGATCCTAATCGATTCTTATCTCGAAACCGCTCAGCAACTTAAAATACTCTTTCGCCACCATAAACACATTGCCGTTCACAACCAGGATGGCTACCAGGCCATCAAAGCCTTCCTGCCGCCCAAAGAGCGCCGCGGCTTAGTATTGATCGATCCACCTTACGAACAACCCGATGAGTTTCAGAAAATCGCTACCGCCCTGAAAGAAGGTTTAAAACGCTGGGAAACCGGCATTTACGCTATCTGGTATCCCATTAAAGACAAACAAATTACTGATCAATTTCTTAATAAGGTAAAAAAACAAGTAACACAGGAAATATTAGTGGCAGAAATCATCATTCATGCAGACGACATTAAAACAACCCTCAACGGCTGCGGCATGATTATCATCAATCCTCCCTGGCAATTAGACACACAATTAAATGAACTGGTTCCTTGGTTATGGCAAATATTATCGCCCGCCAAAAAAGGCGATTATTGTGTTAAGTTGTTGTAAGTAATATTTTTAACCGCTCGTCTATTAATTTAATATACGCTTTTTTCATTTCAAGCGTTAAAAAACCAGCTTCAATTAACTGTCGCCAATAAGGAATTTGCACAACAATTTGTTGCAATAATTTATCGACGGTTTTTTGATTAAGTTCTAATTGCTGCCGTCCAAAATAATCAATAAAATCTTTACGCCGCAAATTTTTTTTGCGGCCATTGAGTGGCAACGCCATTTCTTCGGCATGACTGCCTATTGCAAGCGTTGTATTTAAAAAATCATACGCGGGCGCTAACTCCACTTTATTATTCCGCCGAATCAAGGAAAAATTTTTAAGATGCATAGCTTCATTGCCAATGATAAAATTAAATAAAGCTCTTTGAAAAAATTTAGCTTTTTCAAGCATTGGAAATGTGCAATATTGCTCGATTACGGGTATTAAACGCTCCATAGAAAAATTATATTTATCTTCTGTTTTTTTAGCCGCCAACTGGCAAAAATCTTCTACCGCTATTTTTTGTTTAGGCGTACGATCAAATCTTTTAATAAAATAAGTCAGTGAATTATCCTGACAATAAATCAAACCATGCAAAGGCGTTTCTATACCCACGCTGGCCGCCAAACGCATACTGAGATCTTCATTTTCCGGCAATTTTTCGTAAAGATCATTTTGTGGCTTCAAAATAAACGCGCTATCAAGCTCGGCAAGTTCAAAACAGTTATTTTTTATATTTAATTTAGCTAACAATTTAGGTTGCACACCTTGGATGGATATTTTGCTAATTTGCTTACCAACAGCCTGCTTGCGCTGTTCGTTTGCGGTAAACGGGAAATCTTCTAAATGCTGCAAAGTAGGGGCAAGTTTTTTTAACCCTCGTACGGAATATTTCCGTTCCGGCGAAATCGGTTCGTAAGTCAGCGGACAAATAGTTATTTTCATAGATATTTTTTAACAGTGACGGCGCCTACCATATCAGCGCCTAATGTCACTAACTGTGTAAAATAATCCTGGCGATTAATTTTAGCGTGGTGCAAAAAAGCTTCGAGCCGCTGGCCTTCTGGCAATAAACCTTCAAAAAATGCAGGAAATTCATTAAATTCATAGCGGCTTTGAGACACTGGCATAGTGAGGGAAATGGCCGGCCCCGTATAATCTCTCAAATATTCGAAGCGGTAATGATGACTGTCCTGCTCTATTAAAATACCCGCAGGAACCTGATTAAAAGAAACCAGCGCTTTGCGCATTAGCAGTTTTCCTCCGGCGGCGTCAAAAAGCTAAGTTTTATATTAAGTACCTTGAGCACACTTAAAAGCGTGTTAAGTTGTACAGTGTCTTTACCCTGCTCCAAATCAAAAACAGCCGTTTTACCTATACCCGCCAGTTCCGCCAGCGCTTGTTGAGTCAAACCGCTCTTTTTTCGATAGTGGTGGATAAGGGTTGCCAATTCTGTCATTAATGGGTTTAACATGATCTTTAGATAAAATTTACTGCTATAGCAGTATAATATACTTTTTTACATCGAAAAAGGAAGTCATTGAATAAAATTTGATAATTTTACTGTTATAATAGTATTTATAGGATAAAAATTTATTTAAAATGGGAGAATCTGGTTCTTATTATTTATTTTACTGCTTTAACAGTAAAATAAATAGAGGATTATGCGCGCCCTTTTTTAAGCGCCTTCGTAATTTCCGCTACATGTTTCCCTTGAAAACGGGCAATAGCCAATTCATTTACGCTAGGCTGGCGTGCGCCGTTGCCACCCGCGATGGTAGAAGCGCCATAAGGCGTGCCGCCGCTGACTTCGCTCGTATCGCTTAAGCGTGGTTCTGAAAAAGGCACGCCTGCAATTAGCATACCAAAATGCAGTAAATTAGTATGAAAACTGGTTATCGTGGTTTCCTGTCCGCCATGCTGTACGCCCGTGCTGGTAAATACGCTGCCGACTTTGCCAACAAATGCGTTTTTTACCCACAAACCGCCGGTTTGATCGAGAAAATTACGCATCTGCGCACACATATTGCCATAGCGGGTGGGCGTGCCGAAAATAATGCCGTCGGCTTCCACCATTTGAGCAGGCGTTGCGATAGGAATATGCGCAAATTTTTCCTGCGCGGCTTTAGCGCCACTTTTTACTAACGCTTCTTCCGGCATTAATTCTGGCACACGATAAATCGCAACTTCCACATCAGCAACCTCACGCACACCTTGCGCAACGGCTTCCGCCATTTGATAAATATGGCCGTACATGCTATAGAAAATAACCTGGATTTTGGTGATCATAATATTAACGTCCTGATAAATTTTAGGAAGAAGAGCTGCGCTAAATAGCAACTGAGCATGAATTCTATCACATATTTTAATATCAAAAAATGTAACGCTCCGTTGCTAAAAATTAATGCGCTTGTTAAAAATTTTGAGAATTGGTTTTGGTTAATGATCGACTATTTACCCATCCCGTTGAGCTTTTGAGTATTTATTGTAGGGTGGATTAGGCCGCAGGCCGTAATCCACCAAT
>JBEPVU010000073.1:0-8485 GCA_041690855.1 Gammaproteobacteria bacterium
GATGTGGGCGACCCAGGGGGTGTGGGTCATTAGGATTCTGTCGGGCATGTCGACGCCGTTGACGGAAACGTAGCGTAGATAATGTATGTCCCAACCGTCTTGGATTAAGTGGGCGATATGGTTG
Organism: Gammaproteobacteria bacterium; assembly: GCA_041690855.1. Lineage (GTDB taxonomy): Bacteria > Pseudomonadota > Gammaproteobacteria > CAIUAS01 > CAIUAS01 > CAIUAS01. The sequence goes on from JBEPVU010000073.1 coordinate 125, forward strand.
TTCATATCAACCGAGTGCCGGTAATGTGAGTAAGGGGCGGGTAGGCCGCGTAACCAGTAGGGGAGGTTGGCAACGGGTAGTTGCCAGCCGAGTTGTTGTTGCATGAGTGTTTCAGGGCTGTTTGAGGTTAATGTTTGTTTGCTGGTAATGAGGGTGACATGATTGGCATCGCCGTTAATTTGAACGTGATTGAGGCCTAATGGGCCAAATAAAGCGAGTTTGTAAGCTTGATTTTGTTGTTGCCAGTTGAAAGACGCGCTCCAGCCGCCTTTAATTTGATTGCGGGCGGCAATGTTGCCATTGGCTGCCCAATGGGTGAGGGAACGCAGTTGTTTTTGCCGCTGTGGCCAGGGTAAATAATGGTTGCCAAAGGGTTTGCCGTCTGCCATATAGGGAGAAGTTGTGAAGGATTGGCAGCCCGTCAGCAGTAGCGTCAATGCTAAAAGCAACAATTTTTTCATGGGTGAATTTAAAAAAGATAATAGAAGAATATATTCTGCGGGAACACATTTATTGATACAATAGGTCAGCCTATTAAAATTGAAAAAAATATGCCAACATTACTTGCGTGTGGAATTAATCATCAAACGGCTTCGTTTTCTTTGCGGGAAAAATTAGTTTTTTCACAAGAGGCGATTGCGCAGCCATTGCTAAGCTTGCTTGAGCATACGAAAAGCGAAGAAGCCGCTATTTTATCAACGTGTAATCGCACGGAATTTTATTGTATCAATACCCATCCTGCGGCTGTTATGGAGTGGCTGCACAAACAAAAGCAATTGCCTATTACCCATCTTGAGCCTTGTTTATATGCCTATCAAGACGCTGCTGCTGTGCGGCATCTGTTGCGTGTTGCGAGTGGGTTGGATTCGATTATTTTAGGTGAACCTCAGATTTCTGGCCAGGTGAAAAAAGCTTTTTCATCGGCGGCGGCCGCAGGCACGTTGGGCGCCCGCTTGCGCCGGTTGGCTGATTATGTTTTTTCAGCGACTAAACAAATACGGACGGAAACGGCCATTGGCGCCCATCCCGTTTCGCTGGCTTCGGCGGCTGTTAATTTAGCGAACCATATTTTTGCGGATTTAGCACAGGCAACGGTACTTTTTATTGGTGCAGGCGAGACGATTGAATTGGTCGCCAAATATATGCAATCTGCCGGTGTTACGCGCTTTATTGTAGCGAACAGAACCTTACAGAGAGCGCAAAGCTTAGCACAACAGCTCAATGGCGTAGCGGCAGGTTTGCCGGAGATACCAAACTATCTGCCACAAGCCGATATTGTGATTGCAGCCACTGCCAGTTCATTGCCTATGGTAGGGAAAGGTATGGTTGAGAGCGCTTTAAAAATACGCAAGCGCCGCCCTCTCTTTATGGTGGATTTAGCTGTCCCCCGTAATATTGAACCTGAAATAGGCCAGCTAAATGACGTTTATTTATCAACTTTAGAAGATTTACAAGCGATGGTATCGCAGAATTTACATAACCGGCAGGCCTCTGCTAAACAAGCGGAAGCGATTATTGAGACACAGGTTAAGCATTATATGGGTGCTTTAAAAGTACTCGAAGCGGCGCCCGTCATTGCTGCTTACCGCAAACAAGCGGAATCTGTGCGAGAGACTGAACTGGCCAAAGCCTTGCAACTTTTGCAAAGTGGGGTAACTGTTGAGCAAGTATTAAGCCGTTTTGCGCATAGTTTAACCAATAAATTGATTCACCTTCCTAGTGTACAATTGCGCCAGGCGGCCTATGAGCAGGAAGAAGATATTTAGATCGCCTCTCCAGCGGGAGAGGCCGACCAGGCGTAGCCTGGGCGGGTGAGGGGAATTAAAAAGCTTTCTTCAACAATGAATTTCATGCTGATAAGAGCTCCCTCACCCGCCGCTACGCGGCGACCTCTCCCGGGGGGAGAGGGTGATACTTGATTAATTTCATGCTGGTTTAGTAGCGCCCCAGGTAATATTAGTAATCACATGAGAAGGACTATTCACAGGTAATGCCTGCAGCGTAATACGAGCAAGCTGATGATCAACATAGCAGCTATAGCTTAACTGATAAGTCTGTCCTGGAATTAACGTATCAACGTTTTGCGCTTTAACGTTAACCCGGTTCAGCAAGCTATGAATGGCTTCCGAGGTATAGGCGTTCTGTGGCGAAAAGCCATGCGATTCAAGGTTAGATAACGTAAACATACAAGCGTTTTCGCCGGTGTAATGGCTATAGACACTCGCTGATGCAATGCCTGTGCTCAATAGTAAGCCAGCTAAAGAGAGCGTAATAAGCTTAAAAAGTGTTTTCATTATTGACTCCTCATTAATGATAGATAGTAGTAGTGGTAAGTACATGCGTACTCTATTAAGATAAAACATTAAGCTATTGGCAAGCAATAGGTATTTTCTTATTGGCCTGTAGTCTTAATTAGATTAGCTGTTTTCCTCCCTGGAATTTTTTAAAAAATAAGTTTTATGAAACCTTCAATCGAGAATAAATTAGTCACTTTAGCGGAAAGGCATGAAGAAATAGCGGCACTGCTGGCAGAGCTAGCGATTATTAACGATCAAAATCGTTTTCGTGAGCTATCAAAAGAATATGCTCAGTTAGAACCTTTGGTAAAATGTTATCAGCAATACCGGCAATGCCTGACGGGCATAGAAGGCGCTAAAACTTTATTGCAGGGAGAAGAGGCAGAACTGCAAGCGCTGGCGGAGGAAGAGCTGCAGGAATATCACACGCAGCAGGCCGCATTAGAACAGCAGCTACAGGTATTACTATTGCCGCAGGACCCGAACGACCAGTGCAACGTGTTTTTAGAAATCCGCGCAGCAGCCGGTGGCGATGAGGCGGCGATTTTCGCGGGTGATTTATTTCGCATGTATTCCCGTTATGCCGAGCAATCCGGCTGGCAGGTGGAAATTATTAGCGCAAACCAGGGTGAACACGGTGGTTTTAAAGAAATTATCGTCAGGATTTCCGGGCAGGGTGTTTATTCGCATTTGAAATTTGAATCCGGGGCGCACCGCGTGCAGCGTGTGCCGGAAACCGAGGCGCAAGGGCGCATTCATACGTCTACGTGTACGGTGGCTATTTTACCGGAAGTAGAGGCGATTGATGAAATTAATATTAATCCTGCCGATTTAAAAATTGATACTTATCGTGCCTCTGGCGCGGGCGGTCAGCATGTCAATAAAACAGACTCTGCGATACGTATTACACACGTGCCAACCGGTACAGTAGTGGAATGTCAGGATGAACGTTCACAACATAAAAACCGCGCCCGCGCCATGTCTTTATTACAGGCGAAATTATTAGCGGTTGAACAGGCTAAACAGCAAAAACACGAGGCGGAGACGCGGCGTAATCTGGTGGGTACTGGTGATCGTTCGGAACGTATCCGCACCTATAATTTCCCCCAAACACGCTTAACCGACCATCGTATTAATCTCACCCTATATAAATTGCCGGAAATTATTGATGGTAGTTTAAATCAGGTGATTGAGCCGTTGATTAGGGAATATCAGGCCGATCTATTGGCGGCATTGAGTGAGATTTAGATTACAGCATTTAAGAAAACCTTAAGGTTAGTTAGTTATACTGATAATCTATTGAATTCAAGAGATATAAGATTATGCCAGGAAACTTAGTTGTAGAAAGAAAAAGTATGTTTGAAACTTATCAACCTATTTTGCTATCAGAAGGGCATGATAAAGATTTAGACCTTCCTATCAGAGAAGACATTGGACGTTTAAATGGCCAGCTCAATTGGCTCAATAATATACAGGATATGACAGCAGCGCCTATCTTAGCAGACTGGGAAAAGAAAAGAGAGAATGGCGAGAATATTAGTTATTCTGAAGCAAGATATATTCTAAATGAAACCTACGATACTTTAAAGCGTCATCGTTCCAGAATACTCTTTCTGAATGATGATTTTTATCAGAAATTATGTACGCAATATCCAGAAAAAAAACAAATTTTTCAAGAAATTAGAAATCGCCTTCAGGCGTGTGGCCGATTTATGACGCTTAAAGCTAATGATTTAGCGGGCATAGCAAGTTTTGTTGCTGATCTGTTAGAAAGTATCAATAATGCTTTATCCTCTGATATAAAATTTTCCGAGGGACTAGCATCACAGTTGCAAGTATTACAGCAGCAATTAAAAGCTGACCAACAAGCTATTATTTTTACCATGGTGTGGGAACTAGAAATCGCACAGGGGACTTTTAAACTAGAGCAGGAACAGAAGCAGAATAAAGCATTAAGCGAATCTATGTTTGAGCATGTTCAGATATCTTCTGGTGAGAATGATGGTAAGTTTCAAGAGCAGGACATTAAATCTTGCGAGGAATTGATAGAGAAAACTGAAGCTTTGTTAAAGGAAATTAATAAAGAGCAATCTGGCGGAGATTTGAATGCTTCCGATTTAAACGATAGTGTTATAGTCATAAATAATAATACAGATCAAGCGTTTAATAATGACATTATGGCATTTGTTTCTAGTTTATGTGATGAAGTATCAAGTACCGATAAAAATTTAAAACGTATTTATAATCCTGCTCGTGTCAATAAGATTGATACCTCAATAGTATTCCCTGTTAATTTTAGCTTAAATCCTCAGCGTAACTTAAATGCAGACGAAAAAACCTATACTCATACCTTTGATTATTTTAAAAAATATATTCTAAAATATGGTACTGATTCACAAAAGGAAAAAATTAACGAGATAAGAGAAGATAAGTTTCAAAGCTATTTTAAGGCATTATTAAGTGGTAAAAATTTAATAAATACAGGAGGAGAAGCTGTTATTAATCTGGCACAGGATATGCTTGATAAGGTATTAAATTATTTTTCCTGGGATAAAAAAGAAAAATCTAATTCATTAGAAGACCCACTTTTACAATCACATTTATTTTTAAAAATTGAAATTAATAGTAAAGATAATGATGAAAATGCATCATTACAAGGTTCAATTTTAAATTCAAATACCTTTGAAAAAATTGAAGATAATCAAGAAAATAAAAATAATTTAAGTAATTCATTTTTAGGCGATTCAAAAGCAGGGTTTATTGAAATTAAAGCAATTGATGATAAAGAAAAATCAAAAAAATTATCTGTTAAAAATTTTGAAAACGAAGCAATTTTAGTTGAAAATACCAATTGGTATGCTTCAAAAAAAGAAGTGGTTGGCCAATTATTCAACGGCGCAGAAAAACAAGTAAAAGCAAATGAAGTTTTTAAAACGCTAACAAATAACTGCAAAATTGATTCTAAAAATTTAGAAAAAGTTTTAGAATTGCTAGAAGAAATTTTTCAGGAGATAATTAAAGAAAAAAAAGGCAAAAAACGATCTACGGGATGTTTTTTTACTCCTAATAATCAAGAATATACAGATCATCAGTTAACAAAGATTGCTGTTCTTAAAAAAGTTTATCGGCGCTGTGTTGAAAAGGGTATGGAAGATCAAAATTGTCAGAAATCAACATTTATTGAAAAATTAAAAAATAAAATTGAAGATCAAGAAGATCGAAAGAGTTTAGTGAACTTCCAGCTGACCCGTTATAAATTCCTAGTGAGTGAGTCTACCAATAACAATAAAAACCTGAGGAATTTAATAAGAACGCCCGCGGAAATACAGCAGGCAGCTTATCAAACAGCAAAATTTAGCAGAGCAGTATTCTAAAACTCCCTTTTTTCTTAAAACATAACCTGCCATTCCCGCTATGTTAGCGGAAATGGCAGTTTCCCCAATATGATTGACACAATTTACGATTTATTAAAATCCGCCAGACAACAACTTCAGATTTCTGAAACCGCTGCTTTAGACGCAGAAATTCTGCTGGCGCATGTGCTAAAAATAACGCGTGTACAATTGTATAGTCAACTGCAACAGCCGGTGAATAGTGAGCTAAAAAATCTGTTTGCACAATTCATTCAGCGCCGCGCAGAAGGTGAGCCAGTAGCCTATATTACCGGTTACCGTGAGTTCTGGTCGTTACCAATACAGGTAACTTCCGCTACTTTAATTCCCAGGCCGGAAACTGAAATTTTAGTAGAGTGCGTATTAACCTGTTTGCCAGCAGAGGCAATCTGTAATGTCGCTGATTTAGGCACAGGTTCCGGCGCCATTGCTTTGGCAATTGCCAGTGAGAGGCCGCAGTGGAACCTTGTGGCAACCGATAAAATGCCTGCCGCCCTGGCAATAGCACAACAGAATGCCGAACACTTACAGCTCAAAAATATCCAATTTCAGCAGGGTGATTGGTGTTATGCGCTGCCTCATAAGTTATTTGATGCAATTATCAGTAATCCACCTTATATCAATAAAGAGGATACCTATTGGCAGAACAATACTAATGCCTTTGAACCTGTAACGGCCTTACTGGCCGAAGAAGCGGGTTTGCGGGATATTCGTAATATTATTGAACAAGCCCCCGCATACTTAAAAACAGGCGGTTGGTTAATTTTAGAACATGGCTATGATCAAGCGGAAGCCGTCCAGCAACTATTGATACAAAAAGGGTATAAAAACCTTACTGTCAAGCGGGATTTAGCAGGCATCAATAGAGCTTTGGTTGCGCAAGTCCCGTAAATTTGATATAGATGCTATTTGATTTTGCGCTGGATTTTTTTATTTAATGAAGGATTATTGAGGAGGATAGAACGTATGGCAACTAAAGCAAAAAAGGCAACTGCTAAAAAAGCAGTTAAGACAAGTAAAGCAGTGAAACCTGCAAAAGCAAGCGCTGCTAAAAAAATAATGACTGCAAAAACTAAAAAAGCAAAACCGGCTATTATGCGTGCTAAAGCCGCAAAAAAACCAGCTGTTAAAAAGATAGTCAAAAAAACCTCTGTGAAGAAAAAAATTATTAAGTCAGTAAAATCTGCGAAAACAAAGACGGACAACAGCAGAAACAAGGCTAATCAGAAAAAACCTTTAAGTAAAGCAGCCAACTTAAAAGTAGTTGGTAAAAAAGCGCCTGCTAAAACTATACCGGTAAAAGTAAAAGCTGCCGTTAAACCGCAAAAAACAAAACTTGCGGTTGTTATAAAACCTGTTTCTGCTATTGAAAAAAAGAAACCTGCTAAAAGTAAACAACTAACAATGAATAAAAATATAACAATAGTGACCGATGGTATTTTTCCTTATCAGGAAGTGACTGGCGAAGAATACATGAATAGAAAGCAACAGGAACATTTCCGTGTCATTCTGTTGCAGAGAAAAAAAGAGTTTATGAATGAAATGGAACGTACAGTACATCATTTGCAGGATGAAGCTATTAATTTTTCTGATCCTAATGATCGTGCAACCCAGGAAGAAGCGTTTAGTTTAGAATTACGCACGCGTGATCGTGAATTAAAATATATTAAAAACATTGAAGATGCACTGCAGCGTATTGATGAAGGTGAATATGGTTATTGTGAAGGTTGTGGCGTAGAAATCGGCGTACGCCGTTTAGAAGCGCGGCCTACCGCAACACTTTGCATAGACTGTAAAACACTGGATGAAATTCGTGAAAAGCAAATGGGTGGGTAGTTTGAGTGATTTTTTCTAATAATTCTTTGAGCCTGGTAACGGATTTTTATCAGTTAACCATGGCATACGGCTATTGGCAGGCAGGTTTACACGAGCGGGAAGCGGTTTTTAATTTATACTATCGCCAGCAGCCGTTTCAGAGCGGTTACACGATTTGTGCTGGCTTAGGTTTGGTTATTGATTATCTGCAGGCCTGGCGCTTTAGTGAAGAGGACATCGCTTATTTAGCAACTTTAAACGGCGCCGACCAGCAGCCTTTATTTAGCCCGGATTTTTTACACTATCTAAAAAATCTGCAATTTAGTTGCGATATTGCGGCTATTGAAGAAGGTGAAATTACTTTTCCACAAGAACCTTTATTGCGCATTAAAGGCCCTTTATTGCAATGCCAACTGTTTGAAACCCCTTTTCTAAATATTATTAATTTTCAAACCTTAATAGCGACTAAAGCGGCGCGTATCTGTTATGCGGCGAAAGGTGAGCCAGTATTAGAATTTGGTTTGCGCCGCGCCCAGGGATTTAGCGGCGGATTAATGGCTAGCCGGGCGGCTTATATAGGGGGCTGTACGGCCACTTCTAATTTACAAGCTGGTAAAATATTTAATATACCCGTTGCCGGCACACATGCGCACAGTTGGGTAATGTCATTTCCCGAAGAGTTAACGGCTTTTAAAACGTATGCCGAACATTTGCCCAATAACTGCGTTTTTTTAGTGGATACTTATAACACCCTGGATGGGGTGCGACACGCTATTGAAATTGGCAACCTATTAAAAAGCCGTGGCCAGCGCTTAATGGGCATTCGTCTGGATTCAGGCGATTTAGCGTATTTGAGT
>JBEPVU010000074.1:0-8408 GCA_041690855.1 Gammaproteobacteria bacterium
CTGCTATTCTGCAATAAATCAATCGTTGTCTGATTAATAATAATGTGGGCATTAATAGTATTTAATATAGCGTCATTATCTATAATCTTTGTTATGCTCTGCGCTTTTGTAAAGCAATCTAATAATTTCTTTAAAGCCATAATTTGCTTTTCTAACGCAGATTTTTTAGTATAGAATGCTTTAATTACCACCAGATAATATAAGCTGATAGCACGATTTATATCGTCAAATTTTTCTGCTTTTTCAAGCGTCTCATCCGCTAATGTTAGTAATACATCTAAAGCAATAGTATCTTCAAATTTTCCTGTTGCATCATTTAACTGCCAATAATAACTGCTTAATTTATTTTCATCGGTTTTTTTTTGTTGCAAAGCCAAATTAATCTCGAAAAAAAATGGGGTCGTCTTTCCTGAAGGCTTTAAAAAATTGGGCATCGTGAATTCCTCTTGCTGGTGATATTAACTCTATCATTATAAGAATCTAGCGCCTGTTTATCTTCAGCAATACAACATTAAAATTGTAAGATTTCGCTGAAATCTTTATAATGAGATAATCCTATTTCTCTGTAGCAATAAAATCTCCAATGAATTTAGATATTGCGCTTAAACAACGGCTTAATAAATCTCTCTACCCATTGTTACCTGCCCAGGAACAGCGATTAATCGACTATTTGCTTTTACTCGAGCGCTGGAACCAGGCGTATAATTTAACCAGTGTGCACAATATTGCAGACATGGTTCCCTTACATATCTTAGACAGTTTGGCCATTACACCTTATTTACAAGGCAAAAGAATTATTGATGTAGGCACCGGCGCAGGCTTGCCCGGGATTCCATTAGCCATCACCCAGCCTGATCGCACATTCGTTTTGCTGGACAGCAATGGCAAAAAAACCCGGTTTTTATTTCAGGTACAACAACAGTTAAATTTAACCAATATTGAAATAGTGCAGGAACGAATTGAACATTACCGGCCAGCGCAATGTTTTGATACCGTAGTCAGCCGGGCTTTTAGTGATCTCAATGATTTTGGCCACAAAACACAGCATCTCTGCTGCCCCACAGGACAATGGCTAGCGATGAAAGGCCACTATCCCACAGAAGAATTGGCGGCTTTATCGGCCGATTTTCAAGTACTGGCTGTGCATGAATTGACTGTTCCTGAATTAAATGCACAACGACATTTGGTGTGCTTACGATTGACAACGGCATAACAGCTCAGTAAATTGCTTCTTCCAGCCTCAAAGCCGAGGTGGTGAAATTGGTAGACACGCAAGTTTCAGGTATTTGTGGGGCAACCTGTGGAGGTTCGAGTCCTCTCCTCGGCACCAGATTATGTTTTAAATTATTAATCAAGATTGTATTTTTTGATAATCCTTGTTATTATGCTTTTATATATTTATAATATATAAATTAAAAATGAAAATTCTAAGCATGATAGCAACTATTTTAGATCTAAAATCTATAAAAGAAGACCTGCGAAAAGTAGGCATTACTTTTATGACAGGTGGAATTGCTGGAATATTTTTACAACATCTTGTCAGTATAAAATTAGCACTATGGCTGGCAATGATAGGGGTAATATTGTGGTGTTGTGGTATTATTAAAAAACATAAGGGAGGAGAATTATTATGACTACCGGTGCAATCGCTGTAATGAGTATTATAACGCTGGTGATGGGCTTTGCCTGCCTTATTGTTATCAGCGATACTATCAGAAGCTACAAATCAGCAAGCAGGAAACACTCTCACCCGTCAGCTAAGTAAATATCTTCTGCAAAATAATCGTTTCTTCCCGATCCGGCCCCGTAGAAATAATCGCAACCGGCACCCCTGCCAGCGTTTCGACTCTGCGCAGATAAGTTTGTGCCTTTTCAGGTAAATCAGCGAAATTTTTAATATGTGTCGTTTCAGTCTGCCAACCCGGCAATGCTTCGTAAATGGGTTCACAGGCACTGAATTCAGCCGCCGTTATTGGAAAAGTATTCAATACCTTGCCATTTAACCGATAGCCCGTGCAGATTTGTATCGTTGCAAATGCATCTAATACATCCAGCTTGGTAATACACAAACCGGAAATGCTGTTAAGCTGTACGGCACGTTTTAAAATCATGATATCTAACCAGCCACAACGCCGCGGTCGGCGAGTATTGCTGCCATATTCATTACCACGGTTTCTTAATAATTCACCTATGGCATCCGTTAATTCTGTGGGATAAGGGCCTGCGCCCACGCGAGTGCTATAGGCTTTAGTAATGCCCAGCACATAATCAATTGCGCAAGGGCCTATACCGCTGCCTGTAGCCGCTGCGCCAGCCGTGGTATTTGAAGAAGTCACATACGGATACGTCCCTTGATCAATATCCAGAAAAGTACCTTGCGCACCTTCAAATAATATTTTTTTACCGGCTTGTTGATAGTGCTGTAATAAAGCAGGGACATCTGCAATTAAAGGCGTTAATTCACTGCTCAGCGTTAAAATATCGTCTAAGGTTTTTTGATAATCAACTGGGCTGGTTTTATAGTAATGCTGTAAAATAAAATTATGATATTGCATCACTTCCGCTAATTTATCGGCAAATAATTGCTGATTGAGTAAATCACCCAGACGTAAACCACGGCGCGCCGCTTTATCTTCATAAGCAGGGCCGATGCCGCGTTTAGTCGTGCCTATTGCCTGCGCGCCTTGTTCACGCGCTTGATCAATGGCGATATGATACGGCAACACCAGCGGACAGGTAGCGCTAATGCGCAAACGCTCACGCACGGTAATGCCATTGCTTTCTAATTCTTTAATTTCAGCCACTAACGCTTCCGGCGAAATCACTACGCCATTGCCTAACAAGCACTGTACTTGCTTATGTAAGATGCCTGAAGGAATCAAGCGTAAAACCGTTTTCTGGCCATTAATCACTAAGGTATGGCCAGCATTATGTCCCCCTTGAAACCGCACTACCGCGGCGACATTTTCAGTTAACAAATCAACGACTTTACCTTTGCCCTCATCACCCCATTGACAGCCAATAATTACTACATTGTTCGCCATTACTTACCATTCTCGCTATTAAAATATTTAAAAAATTCGCTGTCAGGTTTTAAAACCAGCATATTATTCTGGTTAGGCGCGAACACTTTTTTATACGCATCTAAACTGCGGAAAAAAGCGTAAAATTGTGGGTCTTGATTATACGCGTCCGCGTAAATTTTAGCGGCTTGCGCATCGCCTATGCTACGAATTTGCGCGGCCTGCGTTCTAGCATTTGCAACAATTAAAGTGGCCGTACCATCGGCATTCGCGCGTGTGGCTTCTGCCTGCGCTTTACCATTAAAACGATGTTCCGTTGCCACCCGTTCACGCTCAGTACGCATACGATCAAACACGGCGCTGCGCACTTCATTAGGCAAATCAATCCGTTTAATGCGCACATCGATTACACTGATGCCTAGCGATTGCGCATTTTCATTGGCCAGTTTATTCAAAGTATCCATAATGCTGGTACGATCATTGGAAACTACATCAACAATAGTCCGGCGGCCAAATTGCGCACGTAAATTATCGTTTAATTGTTGTTCCAGTAATGTGTTCGCCCGTTCAATAGTACCGCCGGTACGCTGCAGATAAAGCGACAAGTTACTGATACGCCATTTCACATAATAATCTACGATTAAATCTTTCTGCTCAGCCGTAACGATACGAGAAGACTTAATATCCAGTGTTTGTAAGCGGGTATCAAAAAGCCTGACAGTATTAATGAGCGGTAATTTAAAATGTAACCCAGGCCCAATAAGATAAGGCAATCTAGTTTTTGGGTTCGTAATGATATTACCCAATTGTACCAGAATAGCCTGCTGGCCTTGCTGCACAATATACAAGCTGCCATACAGTAGGATTAAAATAAAAAACCCTACGATTAGCCCTATTAATTTAGCGGATTTCATTGTGAATATCCCCCTTGTAATCGTTCAGCATTATTATCTGTGCTGGCGCTCGTGCTGGAATTAGCACTATTATTAACAGGCACCGCTAGGGGCGCAGCGCTTGCCAGACCCGTTACTGCCGGTGTTGTCGTGATTTTAGCAACCGTATTTTGCACTATTTTGTCTAACGGTAAATAAAACATACTATTGCTATTAGTATCCACTAACACTTTGTTGCTATTACTCAGCACATTCTCCAGCGCTTCCAGATACATACGTTCGCGGGTAACGGCTGGCGCACTGCGGTATTGCGGTAATATCGCTAAAAATTGCGCCGTATCGGCTTTTGCACGCAAAATGATTTGTTGCTGATAGGCTCTGGCGTCCGCTAATAAACGCTGCGCCTGGCCTTTGGCGTTTGGCTCCACTTGCATCGCATAGGATTGCGCCTGATTGACATAACTTTGTTCATCTTCCTGCGCGCGAATCGCATCATCAAATGCGCTTTTAACATCTTCAGGCGCTTTAGCGGGCTGTAATGCTATATCGGTAATTAATAACCCGGTTTTATAGCGCGCCAGAATTTTTACTAATAAATCCTGCACTTGTTCGCGAATCTGTTCACGCCCCGACGTTAACACTAAATCCAGGTTCGTATGGCCAATCACCTGACGCAACGCACTGGCCGTCGCTTGCTTTAAGCTTTCATCTGGATTAACCACATTAAATAAATAATCCTGTGGATTATTGATGCGATATTGTACGGCTACGCTGACATCCACCAGATTTTGATCCTGCGTAAGCATTTCCGCCGCATACGTATACGTAGCAGTCTGCTCATTAACCACTGTCGCATCTTCAATAATACGTGGAATCCAGTGCGGCCCTGGGCCAACGGTATTGACATATTTACCAAACCGCACGATAGCGGCTTCTTCCGTTGGATTAACAATAAAAATTCCCCACAACACCCACAATACGATCAAAATACCGCAAACGATCCCAACCCCTATGCCACTTAATTTAAACGGCGGGTTCTGATTTGAACCAGAAGGTTGTTGCGGCGCTTGTTTACTACCCAGCAATTCCTGCAGCTTTTTCCGCATATTGCGCAACGCCTGCTCTAGATCAGGTGGCGCATTCTTTTTAGGCTTGCCCGTCCACGGATCTTTGTCATTATTATTATTGTTATTACTACTACCCGGTTCATTCCAGGCCATAACGCTACTCCACTACGAGATAAAAAAAAGATTTTAGGCGGCATTTGGTTTTATGGCAACAACTAATCTGCAAACAGACGCGCATAATTGGCGTGCGTCAAACGAATCGACAATAACCAATTACCCTGCTCATCGATTGCTTCCGTACGAATTGCATTTAACGCATGGAGTTGCGCACGTAATTTGCTTTGCTCAGGCGCTAATTTAATTTCCTGGCAGATAATATCTTTTTCCAACAATTCAGCCAGTGCTTGCTGCAAGAGGTCAAAACCAGCGCCTGTTAAAGCGGAAACCCACACCCGGCAGGGTTTACCCATCACATCTCGATCCAGGCGTGGTTGCCGCTCATTTAAAAGATCAATTTTATTATAAACCAGCAACTGCGGAACACTTTGTGCGTCAATCTGCGCTAAAACCGCATTGACCTGTTCTATCTGCTCTGCTTTCATGGGATTGCGGGCATCCACAATGTGGAGCAGTAAATCTGCTTTTTGCGTTTCTTCTAACGTTGCGCGGAACGCTTCTACTAAATCATGCGGCAAATCGCGGATAAAACCTACGGTATCGGCTAAAATAGCCGGTGCGCCGTTAGGCAAATCAATTCTTCTCAATGTGGGATCCAAAGTAGCAAAGGGTTGGTCTGCGACAAAAACGTCGGTTGCCGCCAAGCGGTTAAATAACGTGGATTTGCCCGCGTTGGTATATCCCACCACAGAAACCGTTGAAATCTCTGAGCGGTGCCGCGCACGGCGGCCCTGGCCACGCTGGCAGCGGACTTTTTCTAAGCGCTGACGGATGGTTTTAATACGATGACGGATCAAACGGCGATCGGTTTCTAACTGCGTTTCACCTGGGCCACGCAAGCCAATACCGCCGCGCTGGCGTTCCAAGTGCGTCCAGCCGCGTACCAGTCGGGTAGCCATATGCTGCAACTGCGCCAGTTCTACCTGCAGTTTGCCTTCGAACGTGCGGGCGCGCTGAGCGAAAATATCGAGAATTAATCCCGTGCGATCGAGCACCCGGCATTTTAGTAATTGTTCTAAATTACGTTCCTGTGCCGGTGATAACGCATGATTAAACAACACAATGTCCGCCTGGCTGCTGCTCACTAATGCCTGGATTTCCAGTGCTTTACCACTGCCAATAAAATATTTAGCGTCCGGCGCCACACGACGGCCGGTGATTATATCGACAATATTGGCGCCAGCCGCTAAAGCTAACTCTTTGAATTCATCGATGGCTTCCTCGGCCACAGGGCCAGGGAAGCTAACGTTGACTAAAATAGCCGTATTACCACTTTGAGGACGTTCAAACATCTAGGAAGATTCAGCTTCTTCCTTGCGCATTTCTTCCGCTGGTTCTTCCTGATCAGCGCTGTGCACTTTCACTTGACGTGCTGGCACAATGGTGGATATGGCATGCTTATAAACCATCTGACTCACTGAATTTTTTAACAGTATTACAAATTGGTCAAAAGCCTCTACGAGCCCTTGTAACTTAATTCCGTTAACTAAATAAATAGAAACAGGAATTTTCTCTTTACGCAGTGCGTTTAAGAAAGGATCCTGTAAGGATTGACCCTTAGACATGATAAGCTTCTCCGTGCAACATTACATACTTATATTATAGCCGAGCTTTGTAAGAATGTCTTACAAATTATAACTAAGTTATTGATAAATAATAAAAAAAGACTACTTGCCCATTATATCACTATAACAGGCGGCGCACAGTGTAGCATGTTGTAAGCTTAAGCTGAAGCGGGTACAGGCAAAAAGCTGAAAATATCTTCACTCTCTAACACAGCGTTGCAATAGCATAGAGTGGATAGGAGCGAATATTTTCATATTGCGAAGCCGATAAGGTAGAAAAACGCACACCATAAGGCGAGGCAGGATGCGTTGCTAAAAAAAGATGCATGCTTTTCAGGGTACTGCCCGCGCCGCTTTTGACTTCTATTGGAATAACTTGTCCTTGTTGTTCGATTAAATAATCCACTTCGGCATTACTGCTACGCTGCTGCCGCTGCCAGTAGTAAAGAGAAAATGGCGTCTGCGGATCACTATAAGCCAGCAATTCCTGCCCGACAAAACTTTCTACTATTTCGCCTTTATTGATTAAGGTCTGGCCAGGTTGTAATAACCAATCTTTAGGAAAATAACCTAAAGCCGTTTGTGCTAAAGCAACATCAATAAATAACGTTTTAAATTTATCAAAATCCACCTGTGCGCCTAGCGGTAATCCCTGACCATTGGAATGATAAATCGGTTTTACAACTTGGGCTTTAGTCAATAAATCCAGGCACGGCGCTAAGTCACGCTTGCGGTATTCGCCAGGAATATTAGAGAATTTAAATGGTTTTCCTAACTGATAAGGTATTTGATCAAATAATAAATTAACGTATTTTATTTGATGTTGTTTACTGTACTTTTCAAAATCCTGCCGATAAGCATCAATTAAATTTTGTTTAATTAAATGACATTTTTTCAAATCGTTAAATTCCCGCCAGTTTTTTATTACTTCCGGCATTCCGCCGATGGCAAGATATTCAGCAACATACGTTAAAAAACGTTCGTGAATGATAGGCGGAAAAGCAGATGGAAACGCTTGATTTAAAATAGCATCAATAGCCTGCTGCCGTTCCATCGCCATTAAAAATTCCATAAAAGACATGGGATAAACATACAGAAATTCAACACGTCCTACAGGTACGCCGACTTGTTCAAGCGCAAAATCTAATAATGAACCGGCTGCAATAACATGCAATTCAGGATAGTCTTCATAAAAATAGCGCAAGGCTGTTAATGCCTGCGGCGCTTGTTGAATTTCATCAAAAAACAATAACGTTTCCTGCGGTACAATTTTAACATTGAACATCAGACTTAAATCACGCGTAATACGTTTCGGATCTAAATCCTGCTTAAAAACCTCCGCCGCCTGTGGTTGCCGCTCAAAATTAATCATTACAAATTGTTGAAAAGTCTGACCAAGCCTGGTCACTAAGTGGGTTTTACCTACTTGCCGTGCCCCGCGCAAAATCAAAGGCTTGCGTTGCGACTTAATCGCCCACTGCTTAAGTGCTTGAAAAATATTGCGTTTCATATATAAATGGTCGAAAATCAAGGTTAAAATTAATCATGTGTGGTTGAAAATCAAGGTAATTTTAGGTTGATAATGGTCGAAAATCAAGGTAAAATTTTATTTATGGTGTTATTTCTAGCCTATTTTTTTCGCCTCTCCAGCGGGAGAGGCCGACCAGGCGTAGCCTGGGCGGG
>JBEPVU010000075.1:0-8392 GCA_041690855.1 Gammaproteobacteria bacterium
TGATAAGAGCTCCCTCACCCGCCGCTACGCGTCGACCTCTCCCGGGGGGAGAGGTAAAAATTCTGCTTTTTTGCGCGTTGTTTGCGTGCTACTTTCGGATCAATTAACAGTGGATGGTAAATCTCTACCCGATCGCCCGCCTGCACCCGCGTTGTCAGCGTTACGATTTCACTAAAAATGCCCACTTTATAATAGCTTAAATCAATCGTAGAAAACTGCGTTAAAATATTCGATTGGTAGATGGCCTCCAGCACAGAAGTACCTGGCGCAACCTGTAAACCGATAAGCGCCTGCTGCGTCTGGTCTGCATAAGCGACTTCTATATTAAACATGATCAGGTTTGCCATAAACAACCGCTGCCCGCTTGCAAAAAGCATCTACTAATGTATTCGCCACCTGATTAAATACGGGGCCAAACGCCAGCGCTAATAATTTACCGGCAATTTCAAATTCTAAATCCAGGCTGACTTTACTGCCTTGCGCCAGTGTTTCAAAACGCCAGAAACCCTCTAGTTGACGAAAAGGGCCTTCCAGTAACTTAATTTCAATCATTTTGTCGGGTTGCAAACGGTTGCAGGTCGAAAAGGACTTCTGGAAACCGCCGCCTGCCAATATCAGTGTTGCCCGTATTTCATCGGCCGTCTGGCTTAACACCTGGCTGCTTTTGCAATAAGGCAGAAACTGAACATAGTCACTCACGTTATTAACCAGCGCGTACATTTGCGCGGCGGAATAAGGCACTATCAATTCATGATGTATTATGGGCATTTGCTATAACCTTCAGTATACTATCTGACATTATGAACAAGAAAAATCAAACCGCAAGCAGTACCATTGCTCTTAATAAACGCGCAAGACATGAATACTTCATCGAGGAATGTTTTGAAGCAGGACTTGTGCTGGAAGGCTGGGAAGTCAAAAGCCTGCGTGCCGGCCGCGGCCAGTTAAGCGAAAGCTATGTATTGCTCAAAAGCAGTGAAGCGTGGCTATTTGGCTGCCATATCACGCCTTTAAATACCGCATCTACGCATATTTATCCCGACCCTACCCGTTCACGTAAATTATTATTAAACCAGAAAGAATTAAATAAATTATACGGCGCGGTAGATCGCAAAGGTTATGCTTTAATTCCCTTGAAAATGTATTGGAAAAACAGTCGCGCTAAATTAGAAATTGCTTTAGCAAAAGGTAAAAAAGAATATGATAAACGCGCCAGTGAAAAAGACGCTTCCTGGCAGCGGGAAAAACAACGCATTCTGAAAAAAACTAAGTGACCGTATAAAAATCAATAAACCGCCTGATTTTCGGCTGTAAATAACGGCTTTGCTGATAATAAAGATAAACCGATATCGGCGGCTCACGACAAGTAGGCAATATTTCAACTAAACGGCCTTCCTGCAGCGCATCAGCGACTAAATAGTCATGTACTTTAATAATACCCATACCTCTTAGCGCGCATTCACACATCGCCATGCTGTCATTCAGCCATAAGATAGGTTCGACATACACTTCCTTGCCTTTAAACGTTAAAATATCGGCGGGTTTACGCATGGTGTGTGTGATATAACGGTGCTTCGTTAACTCCATTGACATAACAGGCGTGCCATATTCGGCCAGATAGGCCGGTGAGGCGCATAGTATATAGCGCGTACCTGCTACACGTTTGCGTACTAATTCAGAAGGCCCGTCAATGGAAACGCCAAATAGAATATCAACACCCTCTTTTGATAAATCGGGAAACCGTTCCGCCAATTCAAAGTAAACCTGCAACTTTGGGTTCTGCGCCATAAATTCTGGCAGGCGCGGCAATAAATGCCGTCCCGAAAAATAACGGCTGCCAACGATATGCAAAACACCCGTGGCTTCTTCACGACTCTCTACAATGGCATTTTCAGCCTCCTGCAAGGCCTGTAAAGCGTTTTTACACTGTTGATAATACTCTCTGCCCGTATTAGTTAGCGTTATCTGCCGGGTCGTCCGGTGCAATAATTGCACGCCTAGCGCCGCTTCAAGGGCGCTAATCTGCCGGCTAATGGAAGCGCGTGACAATCCCTGTTTTCGGCCCGCCGCCGCAAACCCGCTTTCTTCTACCGTATCGATAAAAGCGGTCATTTGTTCAAATTTGCTCATGTTTTGCCTATTGTTACGTTATTGTAAACATATGTTAATAATATAGTTTATTGTTTACTACAATGGCAAGAATTATACTCATGGAATATATCCTTTATACGAGTTTTTAATCATGCAAAACACAGTAAAATTACCTATGTTCACGCTCCTGCTGATGATTTCATTTGCATCAGTCAATGCCGTACTTTATAGCCCTGCACTACCGATTATCGCCGATTTTTTTGCGGTACCCACTCATATCGCCCAGCAAACCATGACCTGGTTCCTCATCGGTTATGCGGTGGGACAATTGCTTTATGGGCCATTGGCCAACCGCTTTGGCAGAAAACCAGCTTTGTATGCAGGCATCCTTTTACAAATCATTAGCAGTTTATTATGCGTGGCCGCTGGGATGTTGCATCTGTTTCCTCTGCTCGTGGTAGCGCGTTTCTTATTAGCCCTGGGATCAGGCGTTGGCCTTAAAATGACATTTACCTTAATCAATGAATGCTACACACCGGCAATCGCCAGCCAGAAAACAGCTTATTTAATGCTGGCTTTTGGGATTACGCCCGGATTAAGCATCGCTTTAGGCGGCCTGTTAGATACGCACTATGGCTGGATAAGCTGTTTTTACGCTGGCACCGTTTATGGCTTAATTTTATTAGTACTGACCTTTCGTTTGCCTGAAACCCAAAAAAACCTCGATCAAGACGCACTGAAATTAAATCATTTATTGCCTGGCTATCAGGCGCAATTTAAAAATTCTTTTTTGATGGCAGGCGCTTTAATCATGGGCGCCTGCACCAGCTTTATTTATATTTTCGCTGCCGCAGGGCCTTTTATTGCGATTAATCTTTTTGGTCTTAACAGTGCGCAATATGGCAACGCTAATATCATTCCCTCTTTCGGTTTTATTTTTGGTTCCATCTATGCCGCTTATTTAGCCAAAAGATATCCACTGGCGATTATCATCCGTGCAGGCATATTCATTACCTGCGCAGGCACGCTGCTGATGCTGATCCTGTTTTATCTTCATGCCTCTGCGATTGCCATTTTATTTCTGCCGTTACTCGTCATTTACTTTGGTCTATCATTAATTCTGCCCAATGCATCGGCCATGGCCATGAGTCACACGCAGGATAAATCGCATGGCGCAGCGGTAATGACTTTTATGAATATGGGCTCAGCCACCGTCATCGTACTATTAGTGGGTCTATTCTCCATCAGTAAATTGCTTTTACCGTTGCTGTATATCGCTTTGTGCCTGGCAATGATCGGGTTATATTTCTGGATTAAGAGCAAACAACAGCCGGTAGAAAAATTTCACACAAACCTAACAAATCCGGTGAAAAATAGCTTATAATTAAGATTGACACGGGGGCGACCTGGCTTCGACGTAGGTTACAAACCCCAAGGTGCATGTCGAGGATGTAGCTAACCTCGCAAATCACGCTGCAAATCTTATAGTTGCCAACGACGACAACTTTGCTGACAACGTTGCTGTAGCTGCCTAAAAAACAGTGTGCAACGCCCGCCGCTTAAAAACCGGCTAGGCACCGCTACCTGTTCGAGCTTGTGTGAACAGCTACGCGGTCATATTACAAAAGCTCGCAGTAAAACACGCCTGGGGTGATACTGCTAAAACTTACCAGGCTCATTGGTTGCGCTTCCTGCCGGTCGGAAGACAATCAACTAAAACAAAGATTCGGCTAAACATGTAGTGCCAAGGGCAGCGGACTGACGGACGCGGGTTCAATTCCCGCCGCCTCCACCAATTTGAGTTTCAAGTACATCCAATAACATCCCGAATCCCTTGTAAATACAAGGGATTCTAGCTAATCTTCTTCCAATGACGTCCAACGGATACCCACGGAATCCAGCCCTAAACTGGGGTATAAATTCGGGGTATATTGTATATTGAAAAAGGAGATACCCCCATGGCGCTATCAGATACCAAAGTCAGGAATGCCAAACCACGCGAAAAAGCCTATAAAATCGCTGACGGTAAAGGATTGTTTTTAACCATTTCCCCTAATGGCTCAAAATACTGGCGCTTCAAATATCATTTTAATAATAAAGAAAAATTATTAGCGCTTGGCGTATATCCTGACGTTTCCCTTGCACAAGCTAGAGATAAACATCTCGAAGCACGCAGATTAATTGCGAACGGCATTGACCCCAGTATTGATAAACAAATTAAAAAGCGGGCAAAAAAAGTAGCGGCAGAAAATAGTTTTGAAGCCATTGCGCGTGAGTGGTATGCAAAATACTCCCCTACTTGGGCTTCAAATCATAGCGAAAAAATTATCCGGCGTTTCGAAAGAGATCTTTTTCCCTGGCTGGGTAATCGTCCTATTAATGAAATAACAGCACAAGAATTATTAATTATATTGCGCCGGATTGAGAACCGCGGAGCAATAGACACAGCTCACCGCGCTAAACAAAACTGTAGCCAAGTATTTCGCTACGCTCTTGCAACAGGCCGAGCTGATCGCGATCCTGCAAATGACTTACGCGGCGCTTTACCGCCAGTCAAAGAAAATCATCACGCCACTATCACTGAGCCAAAAGCTATCGGTGAATTATTACGAGCTACCAATAGTTACCAAGGTTTTTTAGTGACAAAATGTGCATTAAAGTTAGCGCCCTTAGTATTTGTGCGCCCTGGCGAATTACGCAAGGCTGAATGGTCTGAGTTTAATTTTGAAACCGCTGAATGGCGTATTCCCGCCGCTAAAATGAAAATGCGCGTGGTACATATTGTTCCTTTATCTACCCAAGCTATCACTATTTTGCGTGAACTACAACCGCTTACAGGTGATGGAAAATATGTTTTCCCAAGTGTCCGTAGCCCTCAACGTCCGATGTCGGATAACACGGTAACAGGCGCTTTAAGACGACTCGGTTATACGGGTGATGATATGACTGGCCATGGTTTTCGTAGTATGGCCTCAACATTATTAAATGAACAAGGCTGGAACCGTGATGCCATCGAAAGACAACTTGCCCACACTGAACGAAATAATGTACGGGCGGCTTATAATTATGCTGAATACTTACCAGAACGACGCAAGATGATGCAGCATTGGTCGAATTACTTAGATGAACTAGCAGGCGATGCCAAAATATTACAATTCAAAGCAGCTTAATTTTTATTACTTTTTATACTGTACTCCGGACATTAATTTTTTTTTGTAAAAATAGATTATAAAATCAATTAGTTAAAAAACTAATATTCTGCGTCACTACGGAAACCCGTAGTGACGCAGAATTAAATATATTTTCAGATATGCGATTTAATTATTATTAATACTAAGGCGACACCAGCAAGCATCCATCCGAGCGCTGCTAGCTGCTGCCTAAACACAGCCCAAATCTGCTTTTTAAACTTATAATCTTTTGCTAATACATCGAGCTGAACTTCAGCAACTATCAGCCGTTTTATAAGCTCTTGTATTTCTAACCTAAGCAAGCGAATATCTTTGTTAACAGCGTCAATTGAATTATTCATAATTTTATCTCTCCCATGATTAATTTTGATGGATAATGCTTCTTACTTCTGCCTTATTGCTATGACATCAATAATTTCCCTAATCTTTTTAACTGCATCACTTAATATCCATAAATAGTGATAAATAATAGATTTAGGATAATCAGGAAAATCATCACATAGCGCTAAATAAGTGAGCGATTCAAGTTTGGAGAGATATTCATTTAACCCATCAGTTAGCATTGTGCTGGTAACTTTAGGATTGAGAATATAAAGCGGTTCAGTCTGCTCTTGGCTGGATTGGTTAATCATAGTAGCTCCTGGTTGTTTTCTTAGTTAAGTGATACTCCCTTAGTAGTTAAGGGAGGTCGGGAGCTAAGAACCGCAACCAGGGCGGCGGGCGTATTCACGGCAAGCCGCTATTGTATTAGCCGCACTCCCGACCATAAATAGGCCGGCAGCCGCTTGTCTTACGGGGCGGAGTCCGCTGGTTCAGTGTTCTTAGCACCTTACATGCGTAGATTGCCGGAATATGGCTAAACAGTCAATGCAAGGGCAAGCGCTATAGTTAACAGTGGAAACGTTTTTCGGAAGCGGAAAATAAACGGTAAAAATGTCCGCAGTGACAGTAATTTATTACTATTTTAACAAAAATATTCTAAGTTTTTTTTCTGTTAAATGTTGACTTAACAATTAATTAAATTATTATAAAAGCCTCAAGTCGAGGCTTTGCGCGACTCTATCCCGCGAAGTAAGATCAAGCTTCACATGTGAAAATCTTGATCGCAGCCGTAAGGTTGTGCATGTGATATCTGCGTTAAGCAGATATTTTAGTCCTCCCTTATTTGGGTAAATTGATCTTAGTATCAATTTTTTATTCTTATGTTTTATTTTCTTCTTCAAGCTATTACTACTCGTTTTAGCAGAATAAAATTTATATTTTGTTCTCTTCACTTTGCAAGAAATAACGTAATACGCATTTCTACGCAATGATTTCTCTTAATTAATAATTAATTAACAGCGAAGTTTCTAAAACTTATCAATGAAATTTTTATAACAAAATTTGATTAACAACTAAATTTTTAAACCATAAACAACTGAAGAAAATTTAACTACGCAATCCCAAAACATCGTCTCGTTGCAACATTTGTTGCGTTCTATTGCCGCACGGCGCAGTAGATTGAGACGTAAACACTAAGCAAAAAATAGCCGGTTGTGGGATTGCCAAACCAAATAATGGAGATAAACATGAGTATTAAGCAAGATTTACAACATTCAATTAAAATCACTTTAAAACAAAACAATTCAGGTTCTTTTGCTACGCAAGCCACGCGCAAACATGCATTAATGCGTTTTGCCAAGGATTTAGTAACATTAGGCTATGGGTTGCGTGACATACGAGGACTTAAACAAAAACATATCATAGCCGTAATACAGTTTTGGCAACAAAATAATTTAGCAAATTCTACGCTGAAAAATCGAACAGCCGCATTACGTTACTTATGTGAGAAAACTAACAAAACAAATATTGTCCCTAAAAATGATGATTTAAAAATCGGCAAACGCCAATATAAACCACTCACTAACAAAGCACTTTTTAATCCTGACTTTACGAAGATTAGTAATCCTTATATCCGTGTAACTTTGGAATTACAAAGAGCATTTGGCTTGCGCCGCGAAGAAGCCTTAAAAATAAAACCGCATTTAGCTGATAACAAAACCATTCTTGAATTATTGCCTTCCTGGTGCAAAGGTGGCCGTGGCCGTTTTGTACCCATACATACAGAAGAACAACGTTATTGGTTAGAACAAGCAAAATTAATTGCTGACAAGTTTGGCAATTCACTCATTCCGCCCGATAAAAACTACATTCGCCATTTATATATTTATGAAAAACAAATGCATCGTGCTGGTATAAAAAATCCGCATGGCTTACGTCACGCCTACGCGCAGCAACGTTACAAAGAGTTAACCGGCTGGGAAGCGCCCATTAATGCCTGAACAAAAACAAATTGATTATCGCGCCAGAATGATTCTAACCGAAGAATTAGGGCATAGCCGTGAGCAAATCACCGTAAATTATTTAGGGAGATAATATAATGATTAACCAACAAAATAATACATCCCTAAAAATTTTGCGGCTTCCTCAAGTTAAAAGTTTAATAGGTTGCTCACGTTCTTGGATTTATTTAAAAATTTCTGAAGGTGTTTTTCCTTTGTCAATCTCGCTAGGGTCAATATCCGTTGGTTGGTTAGAATCTGAAATTATTAATTGGCTCAAGCAACGAATTAGAATTAGCAGAAGCAAGAAATAGTGCCAATAAGAAAAAAATATAAGGTTATTAACAACTAGAATATTCAATGAGGCAATTGTTGGTGCCAATTCTACTAAACTGCTAATAAAATATTTTCTTTGTAGCCAAAAGATAGCTTGTGGATAAAGCCATAACCTTTTAAAATAAGGGCATAAACAGTACAATAGAGCGTAAAAATAAGCAAAATGAACTACAGACTTGCAGCCACCCGACTTGGTGATTCCCTAAAATACTCCACAAGCGTTAATGAGATTAACCGCATTGCGTCAGCCACTTTTCATTTTCAGTCAGAGAATTTTCCAAATGAGAATATTACTTCAGTTCGCTCTCGTTGTATTTACAATTGGATAATGACTCTTGCCAAACAACCTATGGATAACGATATCCGCATCAATCAATTAGTCTCTTTCTATCGCGCCCTAACTCCCCAGGAAGAACATTCAAATATAGATAAAATTTTAAAAGATTGTGATAT
>JBEPVU010000076.1:0-8382 GCA_041690855.1 Gammaproteobacteria bacterium
TAACTGGTTTCCGCTCACAAATGCTAGAAAAAACGCTACGCATAATCGAACATCTATCAACGCTAATTGAGCAATCATATCTAAAAGATAAGCTTGTTTTAAAAGGCGCCACAGCATTAAACCTATTTCACTTCGGGCTGCCGCGTTTATCCATTGATATTGATCTTAATTACATTGGCGCTGTTAATCGCGATGAAATGTTGATTGAGCGAAAGAAAGTAGAGACCTTGCTAACCCATCTCTTTCAACGTGAAGGCTATACCATTCGGCGCACACCCACTGAACATGCCGGTGGAAAGATGTCACTGCGCTACAATAGCGTAACAGGTCAAACCGCTCACTTAGAAGTTGATTTGAACTATATGTTACGTATTCCATTATGGCCTATCGTGTATAACGATTCACTGCCTATTAGTACTTATCAAGCAAAAGCAATACCAACGTTAGATATTCATGAACTAATGGCTGGAAAATTAGCCGCACTATTCTCACGCCATGCCAGCCGTGACTTATTTGATACCCACTATTTCTTTAAGCATTATGAAAAATTAATTGATAAAGAGCGCTTACGCCTAGCTTTTATTATATATGGCGCTGCTAATCGTACCGACTGGCGAACAATATCAGTCGACAATATCGCTTTTACTGAAAATGAATTAAAAAATCAGTTGGCTTCTGTGTTACCACGTAATTTTATACAAAAGATGAGTTCTCTCTCAGGCTGGGCAAGCAAAGCGATAAGCGAATGCCATGAAGCTATTAATGATTACCTGCTTCCTTTAAAAAAGCATGAAATTGAATTTTTAAATCAGATTAATGATCTTGGAGAATTACATCCTGATTTATTAACGAATGATAATGATTTAATACAAAAAATTAAAATTCATCCAGGTTTGCAGTGGAAAATTTATAACGTGCAAAAATTTAAAAATAACTAAAAGATAACGTGTTCATCATATTCTGAGCTACTAGCTTATGTCGCTTTATTGGGGCAAAAGTATTGATAATAATCTTTCGCCTTGCGCCAACAAATGATCATAAGTCATAACTGTAATATTATTTAAACGGCAATTAAGACCGTGCAGGGCTTTCTGTCTCACCTCATCCCAACTATTAGATCTTCCAATGATAATAATTGCTCTAGGGTGATAAGCTACAATTTCAGGATGATCTCGCAACCCTTTGGCAGCTTCTTCATGGAACACATCGAGATAGCGATGAGCTTGGCCAATTGCTTTTGATACATCTAAAGAAAAGTAATAATTTTTGTGAGTTTCGTCCCATATAAGCACAGGCATATCCGGCCTTTTAAGCTCAACAATATCCCGATATCCAGAGATTACCCTAGGCAATATAATATCAAGTCTATCGCCTGTAGATATTGTACGTATATTATCTCGAATGATATATGCATTACCAAACGCCCACGTATGCTTTTCACACCATTTTTGGTAGACTGATTCAGAATTTTCACCCTGCTCTAATTTTTCCCTTAGCTCAACAACTGCTGAGCTCATTTCATTAAGCTTTATAATTGTTCTAAACGATTTCAGTAACTCTTCACTTATCTCCGTATTTTGTAAATGCTTTATAATATCCTCTTGCCCAAGAACCTTTGTAAGGGCTTGTGTGACCTTAATAGGATCATGCTCACCAATTTGCGCCACCCCCTCATCAATCTTAATAATTAGATAATTCCCATCTTTACTTTCTTGTGCAATTGCAAGGTGCACACTTAATGCTTTAAGTAAAATTCGTATCTCATCTTCCCCTAACCATGGGGTTGATTTTTCATCATTAATCACAAAATCAAATTCTTCATTTTTTGTAGAGGTAACCAACTTGAGTTTTAACTCCTGAGTACCAGTAGAGCGAGAAATGTAATTAGGAACTAATGAAATCCTGGTTTTGCTATTTTCACGAATTATGACAGGATTACTATATTTAACCTGGCCTGAGCGAGCAGACTTTTTAGAAACTGCAAGAATATCTGCATCATCTCCCATTTTTACAGCTCTCCTTTAAAAGCTCTCTGGATAATACTCTTAAATAAATTTTCAGACTCATTTATTAAAGTTGTGTATTTTGATATTTGATTTTTAACATTTTTATGAAATTTACAAAATTTGTATTGCATCTTAAGCGGAGGTATTAAAACAGGATAATTTTTTAATTGTGTTTTATTAATCGTGGCAATACCCGTAGTTTGCTTCGCTGACTTTAAAAAATATCGCTTACCACGCTGGCTCCCAATCTGAAAACACAAATATTCAGGCTCAATAATTTGTTGGTTAGCACGTACTTTAAAAATATGATTTTGATGAATACAAGGCTGAATTTCTTCGTACCAAACAGCTCCCCTTCCTAATTTATCAGGGTCACCTCCTTCAGTTAAAAGAATGTCGCCATATTGAAGAGAATACTTTGCTATATCTGAATTTAAAACGTCAATATTTTTTATATCATTTAAGTCTATATAACCATCCTGAACATTAGCAACCCGCATATATGGCACAGAAATAGTTTCTTTATTTATTAACCTCCGTCCCTTAGTAACTCCAGAATATAATTCTGCGCATTCTTCTAATTTCAAGACCTTCCAATTCTTTGAATTAACAACAGGATCGCCAAACATATCAAGAAAAGTAGATTTAAGGAGATTATCTAGCTCAGTAATTGCTTTTTGGCGCTTTTTACGAATTGCATCAGCTTTATCTAAAATTGTTGCAATGTGTTTTTGCTCTTTAATACTTTCTGGAATTGATATTTGGTAATTTCGTATATCGCTTATTCGAATAGATGGATAGGCCTCATCCACAATTAATTTGCTAGGTGAATTTGCTTCCAGCCAGTATTTCAAGCATTTTGTATCAACTATAATTTTTGGAATTACTACAGCAAGGTGGTTAACTATAAATGCATCTTTATCAAGCTGATAGACTCGTCCTATTTTTGAAGACATGCCACTCTTCGCGAAAACAATAGATCCTTTAGGATATTTTTTCAGCCTATATTTAGCAGCTACTTCTTCAGTAATATGTTCACATTTGGAAATTTCTTCTCCTCGTACAAGAAATTCTAAACTTCCTGCTCGAATAAATGGAATCCCATTTCCCGGCTCTACAAAGGTATCTTTGCTTTGTGGTGCCCCCTGACCTGAATCAACATCTGCATAGAAGCTTAAGGGTTTACTCACTTTAATATTCCCTCTAACTCTTTTAAATCTTGTTGAATTTCATCTTCAAGTTTAATTAAGCGTGATAAAATTTCTTTTGGCAATTCATATTCTATTTGCTGATGAGCAACTTCTTTGTAACGACCAATAGAAAGATCATAATTATTATCTTTAATTTCCTGCACTGGTACAAAAAATGCCTTTGCTTTTCGATCAATATCTTTATCAGGATTTTTAGCTTTCCAACGTTCACGCGCATCAGGTAAATCACTGCCTGCTATAGGCATACGCTTATCATCAAGTGAAAATCCATCGTTCTGTACAGCATAGAAAAAAACATTCTCGGTGTTACCGCCTTTACTAAAAATAATAATAGCTGTAGAGACTCCAGCATAAGGTTTGAACACCCCTGAAGGTAATGCAATAATGCCCTCCAATTGATTTTCATCAATTAGAAGCTTGCGCAAACTTACATGCGCATTACTTGAGCCAAATAATACGCCATCAGGCACAATTACTGCAGCACGGCCACCCAGTTTTAACATACGCAAGATCAATGCAACAAACAGCAGCTCTGTCTTTTTAGTTTTAACTTTAGCAAGTAATGAACTTTCTACATCACTTTCATCTAAGCTACCCTTAAATGGTGGATTAGCTAAAATAAGATCAAAACCATCTTTTGCTTGAGCAGGATATTTCTCTATAAAATTATTTCCTAATGTATCTTGATAATGAATATCAGGATTACTAACACCATGAAGCATAAGATTCATAGCAGCAATGCGTAACATAGTTGTATCAAAATCAAACCCATGAAACATATTGCTTTGAATATGATTTCGATAGGGCTCTAACAAATCACCGGTAAATATCTTAGTTCCATCTTCATGTATAATGATTGCTTTTGCCGAAGTATGTTTTTCCAAGAGATACTCCATCACAGACACTAAAAATCCCGCAGTGCCACAAGCTGGATCACATATTCGCTCTGTTGGTTTTGGCTCCATTAAATCTACCATTAAACGAATAATATGACGCGGAGTACGAAATTGACCGTTAATACCTGCCGTAGTTAATTTTGAAAGCAAATATTCGTATAAATCACCTTTTGTATCACCTTCAGTCAATGGTAAAGCATCTACAGCATTCACAGCGGAAACCAGCAAACTTGCTTTTTGCACCATCAATTGAGCATCTTTCATATATTCGCCCAATCGGCTGGTTTGCGCTAAATTCCTGAAATGTGCAAAAACCTTATCCCGTACGATTTCAAGCATTTCTGCGCCAGGTAGTTGCTTAAATTGGCTCCAACGCAAGGATTGCTGCTTAGCATTAAATATTCGATTCCACTCTTTACCCGTGCGCTGCGCTTTGCGTTCACTTAAAGATTCTTGTATATCAAGCAGTCTAGCAAACATAAGAAAAGAGATTTGCTCAATAACAGTAAGAGGATTGGTTATTCCTCCTGTCCAAAATTGCTCCCAAAGTTTATCTATTTGGCTTCTTAATTTTTGATTTTGCATATGTATTTTTACTTTCCTAAGCTATTAATTTTATTTCGATAAAAATGGAGTAATAGTAGCAATCAGTTCGTCAACTACTAGCGCATCTGGAAAAACGCCATCAAGTCCGTTGCTATCTATTGTTGTAAAGGGTGGTTCATATAATTTCTCAAGCTCAATTGAACCATATTGAGCAATATGATTTTGCAATAAGTCAAGGAACTTCATTTGCTTTGAGGTGAGGACTTGATGCTGCTGCATAAATTGCTCAAAACTTTTGCCAACTGCCTCAGGCTCAAGCCCAATAACGCTACGAATTAAATTTTCGACCTTGCCAGCAGTTCCAGGAAATATAAAAGCAATTTGTTGTAAATTAACATCTGGATGAAGAGAGATAATTAACGCGGTTAAATCTTCAATATCTTTTTCGATAACCACTTCTCCCCACTTAATTTTTTTCAGCACCGGACTTTTATCTATTAACTCTAAAAGCACCTCTTCTACACGCTTACGATAAGGGATTAACTCATGAGGTTTATAATTGCCCTTATACTGTCTAGTAAGAATTAGATGGCTATCTTCTTTAATGTCAATAATGGGCGGCTTTAATTCACCACTTAAATCAAGTTGATCCTGATTTTTCATCAAATCACGTAATTCAAGGCGAATATGTTCTAAATGATCTACGGTAACATCCTGCCAAAATTTTGCTGATTTAAGCGCAGCTATTGTATCTTGCTTAGCATGAACCACATTAAGATTTATCGGCAATTGCGATGCAACATCTACGATATTAAATTTTAAGGTTTTGAAATCATTACTTACTTTAAGAAATTCTGTTTGCGCCTTTGTCACTAAAGAATCAAACACCAAAGCTTCATCCTGACCGCGAGAATTACGCCATTGCATTAAAGGTGCAATTTCATTTTTTAAGGCGTAAATAGTAGCTGAAGAGAAATTCTTGAGTGTATCACCATGCCGCAACAGCTTTATTTCACGCCATTTTTCCTTAATCGAGATACTTTCTGATGGCAAAGCAGCTAGGTCATTGGCAAGATGTTTTATGGCAAGTTCGTAGGCTTTAACATCGTTTCTACTCAGTGCAGTTTCAGCCAAAGCAATACGTGACAAAAATAATTTTTCCAACAATGATTTTTGTTTTGACGGCTCTCTAGGTTTATATACTTCATCAAAAAATTCGAAGTTATTCCAGTGATCAAAAATTTGAAATTTTACTTTATCTTTTCCAATACCAAACAAATTTTTACAAAGACGGGTTCCACGGCCAATCATTTGCCAAAATTTAACATAAGACTTTACCGGTTTTGCAAAAACCAAATTAACCACTTCAGGAATATCGACACCAGTATCAAGCATATCAACAGAGACCGCTATAGTAAGGTCATTGCTTGGATTTTTAAATTCATCAATTAAAACTTCAGCACGTTCACCAAGTGAATTATCTATTAATGTACAGAAGCGTCCACCATACTGTGGATACATTTCATTAAATAATTCTTCTAATAAAACCGCATGCTTATGATTTCGTGCAAAAATAATAGATTTTCCAATTTTATTCCCAGAAGCGTCTCTAATACCATTTTCCATTAAATTTCTTACAATAGAGCGATTAGTATCTTTATTAAAGATTTGTTTATTAATTGCATCCTTATCAGCCTGAAAATTTTCTGCATCTTCGATTTGCTCTTCAAGCTGCCTGCGTTGCTCTTCACTTAATTCTTTATATTTAATTCCATCTCTCATAAACTTGGTCGTGTGTTCAATCACTTCAAATGGGCATAAATATGGTGGTTTATGATACACAGCTTCTTCATAGCCATAAAAGAAGGTGGGATTATCTTCCTCACAACCAAACATCTTATAAGTGTTATGAGTAATAAAGTTTTTAGGTGTTGCTGTGAGACCTATTTGGCGAGCATCAAAGTATAAAAATAAATCACGGTAGCGATTATAAATACTACGGTGCGATTCATCGGCAATGATAAGATCAAAATAGCCAACGTCAAAACTTTGGTAGCATTGCATCATAGATGGATATGTTGCCAAATAAATACGCTTATCTTTATCATGCGATGTTTTTGCAGAAATGACTAATCGCGGCTCATTTGGGAGAAAATCTCTAAAAGCTTTATTAGCTTGTTTGCGTAATTCTTTACGATCACATAAGAGAAGAATTCGTTTAACCCAACCAGCGTGTATAAGAACATCGCAAAGCGCAATAGCTATGCGCGTCTTACCTGTGCCTGTTGCTAATACCATTAAACTTTTCATGTAATTCATAGCAAAACGCTCAGATACCGCTTTAATTGCTTGTAGCTGATAACCACGATCAACAATATCTATCTTAGGTTTTATCTGTAGTAATTCTTTTTTTTGTATTCTTTGAGCAATTGCATATTCCAAACTATCTTTCGAATATATACCATAAATCCGGCGAGGCGGCTCTTTTTGCGCATCATTCCAAATATATGTTTCAAATCCATTTGAATAAAAAATAATAGGCCGCTGGCCAAACATTTTCTCTAGACCATCTGCATAAATACGAGCTTGTTGGCAGCCTGTTTCAACGCTGGCAGCGGTTTTTTTTGCTTCAAGCAAAGCTAATGGCTTACCATTATTTCCCCACATCACATAATCAGCGTAACCTTTTCCACTATTAGTTGGCTGATGAAGCACTTCAAATTCAGTGATTACATCCTTTAAATCTTGAGGGTTTTGAGTAGAAGATACTATCCAACCCGCTTCTGCAAAGTGGGTATCAATTAAGCGCTCTCGTGTTTCAGCTTCGTTAAATGCAAGCTCTGCAACAATATTAATATTATTTTGATAAATTTCAGCTGATTGTTTCCCGGTTTTTTCTTCAGGCTTAACTAAGCTCTGTTGATCTTCAAGTTGCTTAAGGAGTACTTGTATATGCGCTTCTTGTTGTGCAAGTTGATCTTCCAAATTTTTATTTTTTTTAAGTGCTGCTACAGATAAATTTTCTTGGTTGCTCGGAAGCTGAAAAATCGGTAACTCTTGCTGTGAACCTTTATATATTCCAACATGCAGCCATCGGCATAAATCATAGGATTCTTGTAAAGCAATAAGCGCCATTTTTTGATTAATAGTTTCTCCATGTGCTGCAAAATTCCCGTATTTACGAATAATATGGATTTTATTTAAAATAACGGTAGGCACTACTCTCTTGAAGCTATCTTCATTGAGCAGATCTATTAAAGCTGGTTGATAAGGTTTAGTAAGCTTTAGTTTTTCATAAACAACTGCCACTAAAACCTCAATAAGCTGACGTAATTTAACAAGAGTACTAGCAGAATCAGAATACACATAGGCTTCTGCAAATCCTCCCAAACTAGCAAGCTCAGGCCGGTGTTTTCTAAAATATTCAAAGTTTAATGACTTCATGCCAATTTATATCCGAAAAGCAAAGCTAGAAAGTAATTTTATCAGAATCCTATTAACAGTTCATAGCTTTACTAGGTTGACATCGCAAGATGAAACTGATCCAACGTAGAGCGTATGGTTTTAGAAATTTTGAAACTTATCGATTAAGAGTTAAAGTATTATGCAGTTAACAAGTACTCCCGTTGTTGGGAAAGACCCAATTTATTTTATTAATCAATAAGTTATTGGCGTCCCCAAGGGGATTCGAACCCCTGTTACCGCCGTGAAAGGGCGATGTCC
>JBEPVU010000077.1:0-8334 GCA_041690855.1 Gammaproteobacteria bacterium
TTATAATACTATGCGGTTTAGGCTTGATCGCATTATCTGCTATTGGTATGGCCAGCTATACTACTTTAGATTATAGAATGCCCAATGGTCGCTTTTTTAGTTTTTTATTTCCTTTGATTATCACACTTACTTTACATTTTTTCTTTGCAAAGAAATGGCAACATGAACATTATGTAACACTTTTATTAGTTACTCTCCTTGTCACAACCGTTATTGCTTTTATAGCTTCTCCTTTATATTCCCGCAGTCCACTCGCTTTTGTTGCTATGCCTGAATTAGCGCCCATTATTTTTATCAGTGATAATGGAAAAGTCATTTGGCGCGCTATGATTGAACAACCTGATGGGTTACTACGTCTGAGTATAGTGTTATTTTTTAGCTTTTTTTCACTTGGCGTAGTGCTATTACATAGACGACTTTATATTCTTAAGATAATCGCAGGCGTTATTTTCGTAGGTGCGCTTTTCAGCACTTTGACCGAACAGTATTATATTACTGTCCTTGGGAGTAGCCAATCTGGATTTAACAATATTTATCGTTATTTTGAAAAAAATAATATTGATATTGCTAAAGTTAGATTTGATAAAAAATTAGAATCAGGAAACGTACATTTTTTTACTCCTTTTTGGATGGAAACAACACCTATTTATTTAGTAGCAGGCAAAGCCATAAAGTCATTGAACATTCCTACATTCACTTATTTTATTTCTCCAGATAAACTTTCTTTGAGAAAAGTATTTTCTTCTGGGGGCTATACAATTTATATGCCAAATCAGAAAACTAATGACACACTCAACTAGCTTTTCTGCATTTAAAATTAGTTGCAATAAAATATTAATTGCTCTCCAGGTAATCGTTTTTATTGGTTGGCTGTTCCAATTAGTTTTATATCAAACCTGGAGACCTCTTTGGGGTGATAGCAGCAGACATCATGGAATGCTTATCTGTACCTTAATTGCTTTTATTCCATTAATTTATAGTATTATATGTTTACGAAAACGGCTCCCATTACACATATTTCATATTGAATACCAAGATTGCTTAGCCGTTGTAGGATTGCTTTGCTTAGGGGTTTTATATTGGTATTTTTTCTGCGCAAGCGCAATTTATTATCCCGTGCATACCTATGGAGATGAAAATTGTCACAATACTATAATACCACTGATGGCACAGGACCTTCACAGTTGGTTTAATTATTTCACCCATCACACAGCGCAGCCACCGAATTTTCGTGCTTCGTATATGCTCTACCCATCACTCGCCTATATTCCAGCAATGCTATGGCTGATGGCTTTTGGAGATCCTTCGTCAATTGTCGAACAGCGGATGTTTCTTGTCATTCAGTATTTAGCAGTAGTTTTCACTACTTACCTACTTGCTCGATTGATTATCAAATCAAGAATTATCAGTATATTAACCGCACTATTGCCTCTTAGTTCAGCGCTTCTGCTCTCTTACACCATGAGTTTCTATATTGAACTACATTATGTAAGTGTTTTAATTCTTAGCTTTTGGCTTTTGGCATGGGGCATCCGCAATAATTCTAAAGAAGTAGTAGTAACATCTGTGCTAATGGCATCTTTAGCCGCCATTATTAGAGAATCGGCTATGCCAGGAACATTTGGCATCATCCTCGCTGCTTTAATCTGGCGCTATTTAAATGTAGATAGAAATAAAAAAATCATTGTCAGGGCATTATCCGCAATTTGGTATCTTATTATTGGCTTGCTGCCTTTTTTTCTTTACTACCTCGCTAAATCTCATTACACCAACGAGGATAAAACACGAGTATCATTAACCTTTTTATTACATCAGGATTATTCTGCTTTACTTACATATTCTCTCTTATATCTTGGCCCACTCATACTAGGCATATTCCTATTTTTTATACTAAATCCGTCAAAGTTAAAACAAGAACCTTACTTAATCTTGGCAGCTGTAGTTGGTATTGGATCAAGCTTATTCATGCAATCCATATTTATACCTGGATACATGCCCTGGACACACAACTATTTATTTTATTATGCTCAATTTATCGTCTTACTGATTATAACTACAAATTTTATTCGCCAAAAATTGGTTAAAGGCAATTTAATTGTTATAGTATTTTTGTGTATAGGTATTATAGCTAATATTACCATTACTATTAAATATTTAAATAATGATCAGTGGTTTAATGAATCAGAGACTATTTTTGATATAAGACCTATTGCAAAATATATGACAGATCATCAACAAGCATTTAACCATCAACGGGTATATCTTTACTGGCCTAAAGGCTTTCCTTCTTATCCAATCAAATTATTACCTGACTTTATTAAGCTTACCAAAATAAATTCTATTGACGCCATACCTGCTTTTCTTGATTTTAATCTTATTCAGCAAAAATTGCCTGCGCAAGCACATTATTTATTATTTTATTGGCTAAAAAATGTATCGCGTCCTAAGAAGTTTCATAGCATTCCAGCAGTCCGCCATCCTCAATCTTCAGAGTTAAAAAACTATCATATACTCATTGAATCAGTTGATTCCTGGTCGCAAGGTAGAAGCGGCGTCATGCTGCTGGAGAAGAATTGAAAAACTTTATTTTGAAAAAACGAATTTTTTAGTAAAAAAATAATTTACAAATGTCGTGACCGCGATACCACAGAATTGTGATAATTCAGGCATGATATGGAGTTTTTCTACAGCAATCCACTGTATTAAAGTATTAACTAACATGCTGAATACATTAATCATTAAATAGATAGCCAGATAAATATTAGATATTTTCGCTTTAAAAGTCCATTTTCGATTCACTATAAAACCAAATACTGCGCCAGATAAGTAACCTATCACACCGGCAATTAAATAATGAATATGGATAATCATTAATAAAAATGTATATACCAGATAATTAACACTTGTATTACCAACACCCACAATGCAAAATCGAATAAATTCTCGTAAATTTTTGCTTGATCTCAAAATATTATCCATCCTATTAATTAAAGTTTAACAATAATTTTCTTAGCGCAGAAAAATGCTTAAAAATAGCATCAGGCATTTCCGGTGGTTCACTTAAAATAACGCCTTTATGATATTTCTGCAAGGTCACGCAATGAAGCGATTGCTTAGCGCCTGCAATATCTTTTTGATAATCTTCACCAATCATCCAGACGTGCTCAGCATTAATTTTTAATTTATCTATTGCTAATAAGAAAGGTACAGCGGATGGCTTATCAATACCTGCTTCATCAGAAGTAACCACATAATCAAAATAATCTTCCAGACGAAAATAAATTAGTTTACGAAACTGTATTTGTGCGCCTAAATCCGTCACCAGCGCTGTCGGAATACCGGCCGCTTTTAAATCATTTAAAAAATCTATTGCTTCTTCGAATAATAAAGCATTGCTTAAAAATGAACGCCAATAAGTCTGTTCTAAATCAAGTGCAAATAGTATCTGGCTTTTCATACCTAGCCATTCAATCATACGTTGAAAATATAATAATCGGCTGTGTGAACTTGCCGTATTGCCCAGGCGTTGTTTAATCTCTTTTCTGGCCTGCATAAATGCTTCATCAAATTGCTCAGCATTAATGCCTAATAATTGATAGGCTTTTTCTCTGCATACGTCTAACGCTTTTATATGGGCCGGCTCATAAGGGTAAAGCGTATCATCTAAATCAAATAAAACAGCACTGGGTTTTCTTTGAAAGCGATCAGGATTATTAATAGTAATAGACATTTATACTAACCTCGCATGTAATACTTCAGCGGTATGCATCAATACGATAATCTGCATGATACCCGCCACACCACTTTGCCATTTTGGAAAGGCATCTAATAATTCATCCATATGAGGCACCAATGTTTTCGCAATCATAGCAATATCTTCTGCGGTTATTTCGCCATCAATTAATAACTCTACTTTGCTCCCATCACGCGATAAACTGGTATCTACCCACATGCCATACATACCAATTAACAGGCGCGTGAATTCTTCGTAATAAAAAACCTGTTTTATAATGACGCGTAAGCGCAATGGAATAAGATTATCTTGCGTATAATCACTCAATAGTTCTGGTTTAAGGGGCTCTAAACTAAAAATAATATCGGCATATTCTGCCTGCGGATATAAATAAGCCTGCGCATCCGGCATGCGCCTTGCAATGGCATCATTTACTTTTTCTTCAGTGTGACCACGTTGCAAAACATCTCTGCGTAATTTAAAAAAGCAGCGCAATGCCTCGTCCATCTGCAAATAAATTTTTATATCCAATTTATCACGCAACTGGGGTAAATAAAGCACATGCAGACCGCTGATTAAAATAACATCGTTTTTATAAAATGAAAGCGATTTTGTGAAACGCCCTGTAGCATGATCATAATGACGCGACAATATGGATTTACCATCAATCAATGCCAATATATCCCGCTGAAATTGCTGTAGTTTATTGGCACGCGGATCTAGATGTGTTAATACTTTCCACATAGGTGCGTAGCGATCCCATTTATGATAATCATCGCCTGAAACGCTAGTGACAGCGTTTGCACTAAATAAACCAGCCAGTATTCCGCTTAAGGTATCTTTACCAGAACCAGAATCGCCACTAATGCCAATAGCCAATGGCTTACGGCTAAGTCGGAAATAATCATTATTGCGAATGCCTTTAATATACATGCTAAGACATAACACACTCAGCAACATAGCGATGCAGGTTGTCCACCAGGCTTCATAATGATTTAACAATCGACCATATTGGCTCACTATAGAAGCTAAGTTAATACCATAGATTTTTGCGCCAGGCTGATAATATAAACTGCCGACTACAAATATCCATGAAAAAACCGCCACCAGATAATTTTCTATTTTCGATGAGGCTTTTACTTGATAGATGACAATAAAAGGTATCACCCATAAATACCAGCCTATAGAAGCTGGTGTGAAAATAAGAATCAAAAAAAAGCCAATCCCTAATAAAGCATACAGTAAATCATAACTCATGCGCTCTAAGCGCCATAAACCATAAATAAACAGCGCATAGGCAATTGGCAAAATATAAATAACTGTATGCTCACCAAAATTTAACGCCAGTAAAGTCACCTTGCTTAATTCAGGGTTCTCAAACACCATTTTTATAAACCCTGCGGTATAAAAATAAGGTAACTGTACAACCGTGAAAACGATAATAAACATGCCTATTAAGGGCATTAATAAAAATCGCAGGCGATTATTACGCCAGAGAAAAATAATTAACAAAGGAATAGCTAATATCATGCTTAATTTTGCTGAAATAGAAGCTGCCAGCAAAGCGCCTGCCATTTTAGGATAGCCTGCTTTTAAAGCATATAGCGTTGCAACGAGTAAAGTAATTGGTAAAATATCTAATTGACCGTGCCAATAACAGATATAAATAATAACGGGCGATAACTAGTAATAATTAATAATCTTTGCACATTTTGCTTCAGTGATTTTTTGCAGAAAATTCATTAAACAAAAATCAAGTATTAATGTCACCAACCCTATTCCAATACTTGTAAAATTGACGTATGGCCAGAATGCCGTTAATATTTTGCCAAATACAGCGCCTGGTAAAAACACGAGATACATGATCGTGCCATAAGGAAAGGCTTTTGGATCACCGTTAATAGCCAGATAATTTTGCCAGGGATTCAATGAAAAATGTTGTAATTGCGCCTGTAAAAACGGTATAAACCATTGGCTGCGAATTAAAGGTACAGCCAATACAATAAGTAACAATCTTATTCCTAATCCTATTAAAAAATAAGGGTTAGCTAATAATTTCTTTATTTTCACAACCACAGCTCCGGCATTTTTGTGCAGACGGCATCCATTGTAATGCCTAATGCATGCAATTGCTGTTTTGTTTGAGGAATATCGTCCTGCGCCGCCCGCCCTTGCAATTCACCTGAAACCAGGCATAACTTAAAACCAGCTTCTTGCAATTGTTTAGCCTGCGCCGCTGTTAATGGAAATTGAGTAAAAGTATCCACCCAGATCCATTCCGCGATACCTTTTAAACGCAGCGCCGTTTCTATACTTTCAAATTCGGATACGCGGACAGCGCAACGCCGCTCACCATTGCGCGCTGTTTTAAGCAAAAATGGAAAAGACTGATCTAAGAAGAAAAAATTTTGTATATTATGTTTTGCCATTAACTCTAACAAACGTTGCTCTAATCCTTCTTCTTTTACATTTAAAATAAGCAGATCATGACGATAAGCCGCTATCCACTCTTCAAAACGATTACCTATAATAAAAGGATCATGATGAATAATCAGTTCATCACCATAACTGCGAATATCTACCTCAACACCGTATTCAATGGGTGTCTGTTGTAATTCTTGTAAAGTATTACGTCTATGGGCAATTATCTGCATATTTTATTTTCTTCCTAATTGGGTGCGTAAAGCTAAACTATACGTTATTGTTCTGTGGATAAATTTGAATTTAGCCTGCCAATTGATATTCCAATGCGATATACCGTGCAATCGTTTCTCAAAATTAACCGGAAAACGCTTGATAACCAGCCCATTTTTTTTTGCCTGGTAATAAGCATATAAATCTAATGAAAAATCATGTGGCGGATTTTGCCAGCTATCAAAAAAACTTTTTGCGAAAATAGTGGGTTGTGCATTAATATCAAACAACCAGGTTCCCAATAATAGGGTTTCAAATACTCCCATGCCCCAGGTAAAGAATACATCACTTAATGGACGGCCATAACGTTGGCCTTTAATAAATAAATCCGTACCCACCACAGCTTTATTAATTTCTGCTAAACCACGCCAGACATCCGCTGGATCAGTCTGCATATCGGCATGTGTCCAGGCTAAATATTTACCCGTTGCCGCTTTTAGGCCAGATAAAATGCCAAAACCGTAACCTTGATTCTTATCTACTCTGATACTGCGCAAAAATGAATAAGGTTGAATTAACGCCGGTAAAATTTTAGCTGTTTCATCCGTTGAACCATTATCAACGAATATAACTTCAATATCAGGCTGATTAAGTGATGCAACGCAGCGTTGCACTAATGCAGGCAAATTTTTCGTCTCATTGTAACAGGGTATAATTAATGATAACTCAAGTGACACTTTTAACTCCCTATTATTTAAATTCAGGTAATTTTGAATGCTGTAGTTGATATCTTTCCTTCAAATCTTCGATGTGTTCAGATAATACATTATTATCGGCCTCTAAACGATAAATATGCTCTGGCCAGTGATGAAAACAAGCCTGCCAGTATTCAAATGTTTTTAATTCGTCGGGCGTACCCCAGCTAAGATAATAATCAACTACCAGAACATGGCACTTAAGGCCCAAGGCAATAGCATCATTAATACATTCATCCACATAAAATTCGTTATTAATTCTTCTATCAGCCTTTATCATACGTTCAGCAGCATTAATAAAATCTCTGGCGCGTTTGAAAGTAAAGGCGCCAATAACAATAGGATCCTGCGCAGGATTCGCCAATGGTTTTTTCACAGAAACAGATTGTATGACGGTTGACTGATCTGATTGAAGCTGTATCCAGCCATACATTTCTGGCTTTCGCTTAGCATTAAAATAGCCACGCGCCGCCCAGACAATCACATCAACATCAGCATCATTCAACAAGGCTTGATATTGAGCTGAATCATATACAATGCCATTATCACAGGCACCAATTACAATTACTTCCTCTGGATCAAACTCAATAGCCGCCGCTAGGCAGGTACACGCCTGTCCTTCCGTTAAGCTTGGTAAAATTTTAAATTCCGCTGCTGGAAAATAGTCAGTTAAAGAGACTTTAAGCAAATCTAAATCAGGTAAATCTTTACGCAGAATAAATACTTTGTTTTGCATATCGGGCAGATCTGCTACTGCCTGCACCGCCATGGGTAATCCAGCAACTGGAATTAATGGTTTTGGTAAGGTAAATCCCTCTTTGGCATAACGATTACCGAGACCTACCATAGGCAATAATAAGGTTCCCTTTAGCATGGCCTGCTGTTGCTGCTGAGATTTTGCTAACGCAGCAAAAGCCCCTGACCAATATTGATATTCCTGTAAATCAGCTGGCGTACCCCACTGCATAAAGTGCGGCAGTTCATACACTGAAATGCGCAGGCCATCTGCCAGCATGGGTTTATAAACCAGACTCACATAATACTCGCCCTTAATTTGCAATTTGCGTGTTATAGTTTCCTGAAAATAATGTTTAACAAACCTACCACTGGCAAAATAATAAGTTCCGCTAGAAGCAAATTCCTGCATAGGTATTTTAGTAAAAGGTTGCTTTTCCTGAATATCCTGCATCCACATACCGGCTTGCTTGATAT
>JBEPVU010000078.1:0-8302 GCA_041690855.1 Gammaproteobacteria bacterium
GATCAGTAGAGGGTTGTTTTGCCACGATGGGTTAATTTCCTTTGAGTAGTAAAAATGGTGTTATTATACATGATTTCATTGCGCATCCTATTGTTATATAATCTTCCCAATTTAATAGGAGATATAATATGCTGAAAAAATTAGTTATGGTGAGTGCGATAGGGTTACTTTGTAGCGCCATGGTGGGTTGTGATTTAAACCAGCCACGCTTAAAAGATGATACTAACTGTGCGCGTTTGAAGCGCCAGTATATTTATAATACGACTAATCCTAATTATGAGGCTGGCTGGGTTACGGGCACACAGCAGGATAGTTTGAAAAAGCAGATGGAACAGAATAATTGTCAGGGTTAGTGGTTAGTGGAGTGATTAAGTGTGTGCCGGTTAAACTCAGGATTGTTACATTCTGCGTATTATTCCTTCCCCCCTTCAAGGGGGAGGAGATAAAATGCGCTAAACCTTAAGATGACACCAAAAAACCTGAAAATTCATTTGTAATAATTATAAATCCCTCGGATATTCATATTTTTAATGACGCGATTTAGAGATTTATTTTCTACTATCCAATAATTACCTTGTTTATCAGTGCTTAAAGTTTGTGGTTTAAACCGGTATATTTTTATCAGTTTTTTACAAGCAGGCTGCTCTTTAATAGCGTTCGCTAAATTACTTTGACAGGTAATCATAAAATTTTTACGCGTCAGCATTAAAGCCGACCATTGTTTTTCATCCAGACGCGACATCCAGCCGGCGCTGGCAGTACCAGGGTGTTCAGCAGGGTGATTAATATAAACGGGCTGGTCAGAAATATTTTGTAATAAATAAACCCAGCTATCGTTATTAATTTTCTTATTGAAATTTAATATCAACTGTTTATTAATGACTTTAATGCCTTCTTGATTGCATTTTTTTAGAAAAAATTTATCGGAGTGGCTTAAATCGGCATAAACAAAATTGCTGAAAAATAAAGTAGTCATCATTAAAAAAGCAAGTATCAGTTTATTCGTTTTCATTATCATTATCCCATATCGCCATAGTGTACTTGAATAGCGGTAATTGCCGCTAAAGCAGCGGTTTCTGTGCGTAAAATACGTGAGCCTAAGCTGAGCGGTTTGAATTCATATTGTTGCGCCAGCGTAAATTCTCGATCGTCTAAACCACTTTCAGGGCCGATTAAAAGCGCTATTGAAGTGGGCTTATTTTGATAATCTTTTAAGGAAGTTACCGCACCTGGCTGGCAAATAAATTTTAATTCAGCTTTTACATCAGTTAGCCAATCAGTTAGCGGCATAGGTTCAATAATGCTAGGAATCTGGTTGCGTCCGCATTGCTCACATGCAGCAATCGCTACGGCACGCCAATGTTGTAACTTTTTATCCCAACGCTCGGTTGATAATTTAACGCCGCAACGCGTGGTAATCAGCGGTGCAATTTGATGAATACCTAATTCAACGGCTTTTTGAATGACATAATCCATTTTCTCACCACGCGATATTCCCTGCCCTAGTGATAATTGGATGGGAGATTCCACTTCTTTTGCCACAAACCGCTCAATTTTAACGCTAACTTCGTGTTTATTAATAGCAACAATCGTCGCTGCAAACTCGCCACCGCGACCATTGAACAAAATCAACGGATCGTTTAATTGCAATCGTAGCACTCGCACTAAATGATTGGCCGCTTCACGATTCAGCGCTATTGTTGTGCCTACTTTTAGATCGAGCGCTTGATAAATATGGGGGATATACATGACTGAATTAATTTATTTTTCACCAGATAACTTGTTTATAAAATGTCTTTATTTTTTTATCTGTTGTAACAATAGGAATTTTAAGTTGCTTAGCAAAAGCAACTATTAATCTATCGGCAGGATCCTTGTTTTGCTGCCATTCTAGGTTAATAGCCGCCAACCATTCTTCAACACCAATATCAACAATAGTAAAATTCATAACCTGTTCAGCTTCAAAAAACAAAGCTTCGGCTGATATACCTATATCCAGCTTACCTATTTTAATTTTGCAAGCTATTTCTGCAAAAGATACTGATAATACATAAGCGCCTTTATCAATCAATTTAAGTGTTTTTGCTGAAAGATTAACGTCTTGCCTAAAAAGTGTAATAAGCGCACAAGTGTCCAATACTACCATTCGTCAAACCCTGAGAATACAGGATCATTAATATCGCCTTTAACTTTTACATGGGGAACAAGCCCGCGTAAATCTTTAGTAGTTTTATTTTTAATTGCAATCAGCTTAAGCGCAGGTTTATTTTGATGCGTGATAATAAGCCCTCCCTGCAATTCTGCCTGCTTAATATATTGACTAGTATGTTGAATAAATTCTCGCTTACCAATACTAGAAATAGTTCTCATAAAAAGCGCCTCTTCAATAATGTAGCTTCTAAAGTAGCTACTTATTAGTTTAGTGTCAAAAAACCACTATGTCAAATCATCGCGCCAGGCGAATTGACTTAAAACACCTTTAACAATTATCCTTAGTGATATCTTGCCTTATTCTTTATGGGTTAAAAAATGTTATTTAAAAATACAGCCTGGACACCCACCCAGAAAAAAGTAGTAATCGCCAGTTTTCTAGGCTGGTGTTTAGATGCTTTCGATTTCTTTCTGCTGGTATTTGTATTGAAAGATATTGCCAGAGAATTTGGCGCTGACATCGGCAAAGTCGCGCTTGCTATTACACTGACGCTTGCCATGCGACCCGTAGGAGCGCTTATTTTTGGCCGTATTGCCGATCACTTTGGGCGCCGACCGGCACTTATGGCGGATATTGCTATTTATTCAATCTTGGAATTTGCCACTGCTTTTTCACCTAATCTAAC
Source organism: Gammaproteobacteria bacterium (assembly GCA_041690855.1). Lineage (GTDB taxonomy): Bacteria > Pseudomonadota > Gammaproteobacteria > CAIUAS01 > CAIUAS01 > CAIUAS01. The sequence goes on from JBEPVU010000078.1 coordinate 2,838, forward strand.
AACCTTCATCATCTTACGCGTTTTATTTGGTATTGCGATGGGAGGCGAATGGGGCGTTGGCGCGGCACTTACTATGGAAACTATTCCGACAAAATCACGTGGTTTTGTCTCAGGTCTTTTACAAACAGGTTATCCGGCAGGCTATTTGCTAGCATCTGTTGTTTTTAGCTTACTCTACCTTCATATTGGCTGGCGCGGCATGTTTATTATAGGCGGCTTGCCCGCCTTGCTGGTTTTGTATATTCGACGCCATATTCCAGAATCTGCCGCCTGGCAAACCAGACAGAATACGCAACCAAAAGAAAAACTACTGCCATTATTGGCGAAACATTGGAAGCTTTCACTGTATGTTATTTTTTTAATGGCAGGATTTAATTTTTTCTCGCATGGTTCACAAGATTTATACCCTACTTTCCTGGAGATCCAGCATCAGTTTAGTGTGCATACTGTTGGCTTAATTGCTATCATTTATAATGTGGGCGCTATTTTAGGTGGTTTATTTTTTGGGGCTTTATCGGAGCGCATAGGCAGACGTTATGCAATTTTGCTTGCTGCATTGATCACTTTACCACTTATTCCACTATGGGCTTATTCGCATACTGCGACTTTATTAGCGCTAGGTGCATTTTTAATGCAGTTTGCTATTCAAGGTGCGTGGGGTGTAATACCTGTGCATCTCAATGAATTATCGCCTGCCGCTATCCGTGCTACTTTTCCTGCTTTGATGTATCAACTTGGCAATTTGTTAGCTTCAATGAATGCAATGTTACAAACCTTTATTGCCACGAAATATAATAATAATTATAGTTTTGCATTGGCGCTGGTGATTGCCGTTGTGGCTATATTTTTAGGCTTTATGGCTGTAATAGGGCCTGAGCGGCGTAATATATAGTCGTCACAAATGAGAAATCAGCTTTTTTGTAGGGCGCCATAGAGTTTATGCCAGTTAGCCCATCGGAAAACCTTTTTGTAAACACGCTATAAATACGTCCGTGTACGCTCAAGTGCCGCTTCCTGCGGCACATGGTTTACAAAAAGATTTTCCGATGGGCTAACTAAAGCTCGCGAAAAAAGAAATAATGACTTAATAAGCTGCTAAAATAGCCTGCTGAGTAATATCTTTAAGTTCATACAATGTTTCCTCTGCGATATTTAATGGCGGCAACCAGTAAATGGTATTGCCTAAAGGCCTTAATAAAGCGCCACGTTTTACAGCCTGTTGATAAACGCTGTAACCCAGGCGCTGACAGGAATCAGTAGGCGTTAAATCGGCTGCTACAATGGCGCCTATATTGCGGATATTGTTAAGTTTGCCGGTATTATCTGCAATTTCCAGCATTAAATTTCTTAATAATTGCTCATTATTTTTAACGCGCTGATCAATATTTTCGCTTTCCATCACGGCAAACATTTCTAACGCCACACTAACCGCTAATGCGTTGCCGGAATAGGTATGTGAATGTAAAAAAGATTTACCGTTTTCATAATCATCATAAAATAAAGCGTAAATTTTATCATTGGTTAAAACAGCGCTCAACGGCAGAAATCCTGCGGTTAGTCCTTTGCCTAAACATAAAAAATCGGCTTCTATACCCGCATGATCACAGGCCAAGGGTAATCCAGTGCGGCCTAAACCCGTCATAATTTCATCGGCTATCAGATGTATATTATGTTGTTGTGTCCACTTACGTAAACGGCGCAGAAAATCCTGTGAATACAGCAACATGCCACCAGCGCCCTGCACGATCGGTTCAATAATAATAGCCGTTAATGTTTCAGCATGTTGTGTTAATTGTTGCTCAATAGCCGGCCAGTATTCACTGCAATCATTCCACAACGGATCAGATGAATGACTGACATAAGGAACGTTCTGCAAAAAAATGGTATTAATTAATATTGATTGATAAGGATCGCGGTAAAGCCCTAAATCACTGACACTTAATGCCAGACTAGTCTCGCCATGGTAACTGTTTGCCAGCGACATAAATTGATGGCGTTTTGTTTCACCTGTTATTTGCCGCGTATGCAGACTCATTTTCATCGCAATTTCAATGGCGCAGGAACCATCGCTGGCATATAACACTTTTGTTAAACTTTGGGTAAGCGATGCTAATTTTTCAGACAATTTAATAATATTTTCATTCGTTGTATTGGCTAATATCACATGCTCAAATTGATCGAGTTGTTTAATCAATGCCGCTTTAAGCCTTGGATGACCATGCCCTAATGATTTGCACCACCAACTGGATATTGCATCAATCATTCTGCTGCCATCCGCTAATTCAATATAAGCGCCTTTAGCAGAACGCACTACTAAGGGTTTGAACGTTTCGTAATCTTTCATTTGTGAACAGGGATGCCAGATAAATTGCAGATCTTTTTCAATTAAAGCATTTGACATACTTGTTAACCTTCTTTATTTTCATGGTTGACAAATATAATTTAAGCCGTATTATTTTGCAATCCGGCTTTATATTTAACAGGTTACCTCGCTATGACGCAAATACGCCACGATTGGAAGATTGACGAAGTTACTGCATTTTACAATTTACCTTTTACAGAATTAATTTATCGTGCGCAGACTATTCATCAACAATACTTTACTGCTAATCAAGTGCAAATCAGTACACTGTTAAGCATTAAAACAGGCGCCTGCCCTGAAGATTGCGCCTATTGTCCACAAAGTGGCCATTATAATACTCAACTCAAGAAAGAAAAATTAATTCCGTTAGAAACGGTCATTGCTAATGCTAAGGCCGCCAAAGAAAATGGCGCAACCCGCTTTTGTATGGGCGCAGCCTGGCGCAGCCTGCCTAAAAAAGAATTACCAAAAGTTGTTGCCATGGTTCAAGCCGTCAAAGCATTAGGCTTAGAAACCTGTGTAACGCTGGGCATGTTAGAAAACGAACAAGCTCATGCTTTAAAAGAAGCCGGTCTGGATTTTTATAATCATAACTTAGATTCTTCACCTGAATTTTATGAGACTATTATTACAACTCGCACGTATGAAGATCGTCTCAAAACACTGCAGCAAGTGAGAGATGCAGATATTAAAGTATGTTGCGGCGGTATTATCGGCATGGGAGAAAGTAGACAGGATCGTATGGGATTATTGCTACAATTAGCGAATTTAGCGCAGCATCCTGAAAGTGTACCCATTAATCGTTTAATTCCCATTAAAGGCACTCCCTTAGAAGATACTGAAATTATCGATAACTTTGAATTCATCCGTACTATCGCAGTCGCCCGCATTATGATGCCGCAATCGGTTGTACGCTTATCAGCAGGCAGAGAAGGCATGAATGATGAAATGCAAGCACTTTGTTTCCTGGCAGGCGCTAATTCTATTTTTTATGGCGAAACGTTATTGACCGCTAAAAATCCTGCCATGGATAAAGATAAGCAGTTATTTGAAAAATTAGGTTTAGTCGCACAGTATCAATAGCCATGCTTGAATATATTCTACAAGAACGCTTAAAAAACCAGCAGGGAAAAAATTTATACCGCAAACGACGCGTTCTGCTGCATGCCGCTGAAAATAGTGAAACTATTTATAATAACAAAACTTATATCAATTTCTGCAGTAATGATTATCTGGGTTTAGCAAATCATCCCGCTGTCATTAAAGCCTTTAAAAAAGGCGCAGAACACTATGGCGTTGGCAGCGGCGCTTCGCAACTCATCACCGGTTATAGCTATGCGCACCAGGCATTAGAAGAAGCCTTTGCAGAATTTCTACAACGCGATAGAGCCTTGTTATTTTCCAATGGTTATATGGCTAATATCGGCGTTCTACAGGCGCTAGCCAGAAAAGATGATGTTATTTATCAGGATAAACTGAATCACGCTTCATTGATTGATGCTGGATTAATAACAAAAGCCACCTTAAAACGCTATCAACATAACGATATGCAACAGCTACAACATTTATTAGCGCAACAAACTAAAGGCCATCGTTTTATTATCACGGATAGCCTCTTTAGTATGAATGGCGATCTAGCGCCTATGGCAGAATTAATCACAACCGCCCGCAACCATAATGCCTGGTTGATGGTAGATGATGCGCATGGCATCGGCGTACTCGGCAAAAATGGCCGCGGCATTATTGAACATTTGCAACTAACGCAAACAGACATTCCCATTTTAGTGTGTCCCCTCGGTAAAGCCTTTGGTTGTTTCGGCGCGGTTGTAGCAGGCAGCAACGCTTTAATCGAAAATTTAATTCAATTTGCCCGCACGTATACTTATACTACCGCCATTCCGCCCGCACTCGCTGTTGCCGCAAAAACCAGCCTTGAAATTGTTAAAAACGAAGTATGGCGTAGAGAAAGATTGCAGGATTTAATCCTTTATTTCAAACAAGGCGCTCTGCAAAGAGGATTAAAATTTATTCCCTCTGATTCTCCTATTCAATCTTTTATTGTCGGTAATGCCGCACAAACGGTCTGTTTAAGTGAACAGTTATCAGCGCAAGGTTTTCTAATCTCTGCTATCCGGCCACCCACGGTTCCTTTTAATACAGCACGCTTACGTATTACGTTAAGCTGTCAGCATCAGGAAGCGCAAATTGAGCAATTGCTCGATTGCCTTATGAAATCTTATGCCGCTTTATTATAAAATACTGGGGCAGGGGAAAAACTTAGTATTACTGCATGGCTGGGGTTTCAGTTCAGCCATTATGCAACCACTTGCCGAAAAATTGGCAAAATATTATTGTGTCACCTTGATTGATTTGCCGGGCTTTGGTCAAAGCCAATCCATAGAACCTTATACATTAGATAATCTGGCTGAAAATATTCACTCTCTTATTCCGCAAAATTCTACTTTAATAGGCTGGTCTTTCGGTGGGTTAATTGCACTTAAATTGACTATGCTATATCCCCAGAAAGTAAACTCTATTATTGCGCTTGCAAGCACACCCTGTTTTTTTGCTCACAATCATTGGCCTGGTATTTCTCTCCCTTTATTAACAACCTTTGAAGAAAAACTTCTGCAAAACGCGCAAGACTTGTTGCAATATTTTGCTTTATTACAGACACAAGGTGAGAACAATCCATTAAAAGCGCACCGATTTGTTAAAAACCAGCTTTTACAGGAAAAAGCGCCTGCATTAAATGCTTTAACAGGCGGATTAATGATTTTGAAAAATACTGATTTACGCGCATTATTACTAACGATTCAATGCCCTATGCAATTTATTTTTGCTGCGAATGATAAAATTGTTCCTATTGAAACCAGCCGTCAATTAGCTAAACGCGTGCCGTCTGCAGAAATTCAAATTATCGCAAATGCAGCGCATTTGTTTTTTTTATTTCACTCTGATAAAACAATAGCGCATATTATAAATTTTATAGAAAATACCAAATACCCTTAGTTTTTGCATATTTAATCTCCTCCCCTTTCAAGGGGAAGGATTAAGGTGGGGGTGATCTAAGCTAAAAAGCAGCCTTTAGATCACCCCCATC
>JBEPVU010000079.1:0-8184 GCA_041690855.1 Gammaproteobacteria bacterium
GGTAATTCTAATTGACGTTAATCAGGATATTTTGGCTGCTACGTGTTCCAAAAAGTTAATGCGCTTATAAACTTCGCGGCAACGAATAACATCGGCTTTGCAGTAGGCTGCGACTTTTTCAATTTCGCCACGTTTTACAAATTCCCAAACCAGTGAACCATCGATATATTCACCCTCCGGTAAATCTTCGCCTTTGGCTTGAATGCCTAGTGCTTTACAAATACGATCCAGACTGATTTTGTCGCGCAGTCCTGCCCACATCATCATGGTGTCCTGCACTTGCTCGCTCCACGGTTTTGCATCGAGGTGTAAATTAATGCAGAGTTTAATGCCTAAAATAACGGTGCAGTGAAATATAAAACGTAAATCAAATGTAACGTTATGCCCTACCCAACTGGCATGACGTTTATTTAATTATTGATAAATAGAAGTGAAAAATGATTTTAATAATTGTGCTTCACTATCATTTAAGCTGCGTGATAATACGTGTGGTGCTGCATCTTCAATTGCCCAGCAATGTATTATCCATCACGGTAGAATGAAAAAACAAACAGCATCCGGCCGCTTATCCGGTCGAATTACCTGGTTTTTTTATTAAGTTACTTTCACCTGAGCATGGCTTAATTGTGGATCCGTTTGCAGGCAGTGGCACTACAGGGGCAGCAGCCTTAAAATTAAAACGATTAAGTAAAATATTTTAGTATCTAATTCTTTTTTAAGAATCTTCATTAATTAACTCCTATGGAGTTACTAATCAATAAATTGTGGTAACCAGCGTTTAAGTACAGCACTCAACTCTTCAGGTTTAAGGGGTTTTACATAAAAATCATCAACACCTGCTTCAAAGCATTCTTTGATAATAAAATCATCGAAAGCAGTCAATGCAATTATAGGTGTATGTTTAAATTGCTCTTGCTGCCTGATACTTTTAATCACTTCTCTACCATCGATATCAGGTAATCCAATATCGGATAAAATTAAATCATAGCCTTTTTTAGATAGAGCAATAGCCTCTTGACCATTTTGTGCCAATTCCACTTCACAACCTAGCAATTTAAGAAAAACTAAATTAATTTTCTGAATTATCGGCGTATCTTCAATTAATAATACTTTAGGTGCTATCTTAAATATTCTAACAATAGAGCCTGCTGCTCCAATTCTTTCCACCATTGCATTGACTTCATCATAATTAACCTGATTTGTAAAAGATGGATACTGATAACTAGTAGCCTGATATAAAATTTGCATAATCAATCCCTCCAAAAATTACTATTATTCATTAATTGCATTTTTCTGTTCCTGGTCAGCTTCCTTCTGATTTTTCTCTTGTTGTATTTTTTGATACACTTCTTCGCGATGTATTGATATTTTCTTGGATGCGTGAATACCTAAACGCACTTGGCATCCTTTGATGCTAAGCACAGAAACTGTGATTTCATCACCAATCATTAATTTTTCACTGATGCGTCTGGTCAAAATCAACATAATATTATCCTCCTAGATAAGTTGTTCCTTAATAATAATTCCTCTGGTTTTAGCGGCTGTTTCAATTTCCGGCCAGATAGCACGTTTTTTATAATTGCCGGTGGTGATTAATGTTTCACCTTCTTTTATTCGATTCAGATGCTCGACTTTACTAATTTCCATGTAACCATTTTCTGCTTGTTTAGCGACAAATTGTCTATATTCCAAATAATTACCTGCAAATATGTATTTCATATTAAATCTCGCTAAGATTTTTTTGACCTCATAACTTCCATCATTAATATTATTCTGCATAATAATTCCTCACATATTAAATTTTGATAATTTCAATTAATACTGAATTATTGATACAAAAGATTAATTAGAAGAATGAAAGCCGTGTTTTTTGAAAGCCGCTCACATTGTTGTTTATAAAGAAAGCTTAATTTTTGGGCGGGTTCATAATGGCCATTAAGCATGGTAATAAATAGCTGAGCAGGCGAACAAGAAGTTTGATCACCGCTAATATTAGTAGACTGCATATCCATAAAACCTCTCAAAGGTTGGTAAAAGAGGTCGTGGCAAGTCCTGCACAAGCGATAAAAAATATGTTACTTTCTATCGCTATGAGGATGCGGGCAACAACCATTTCCTCTAACTGGCCGGTTCGGGGTGGCAGCCCTGAATCGGCTAACTCCAGCTAACCCAAGGTTAGTGGGTGTACTCAGGGGTTAATCCTTTCCACAGGAACCAGTAAACCACAGGGGCAAGCTTAAAGCAATAGATTTGCACCTAAATTTAGTGAAAATTTACAGTATTTGTATTTCAAGATAGTGCAAACAGCCTGAAATGAGGCAATTTAGTACGTTATATGGCAAAAATCAATGAATCAACAGCCCCTAATCAAACCCCTGAATCTCGGGGTAAAAGGCTAAAACAACTGCGTTTAATGGCAGGTTTTGCGACCCGACAAGCTGTAGACGTTAGGTTTAATATCAGCACCAATACCCTCTCCAGTTGGGAGGACGGCAAGCGTGGCGGATTAACGTCAAAAGGCGCTTTGCGTGTTATTTACGCTATGCGGGAAGCCGGCTGGTATTGCACGAGAGATTGGCTACTGTATGGCGATGGGCTAGGCCCACGCCCTCTTGATGAAACGCTGGCAGGCAATACCAATATTGAAACAGCGCTGGATACGGATGAGGAAACAGCCATTCGCAATGAATTACTGACCTTTCGCAAATATAATCTTGACGCCATTGATATGAAAGTGACGGATGATGGCATGGGGCATCATTATTCAATCGGCGATTATATAGGTGGGCAGCGGCAATTTGGTGAAAATATTAGTCAATGCGTTAATTACGATTGTATTGTTGAAACGACAACCGATGAATTTTTCTTTCGCCGATTAAGGGCGGGCAGCACATCGGATGTTTATACACTGTATTGCATGAATCCAAATGCGACCGTACACGAATTGATCATCAATGATATTGCGTTAAAAAGCGCAGCGCCGGTTATCTGGCATCGAACGAAACGTAAGCCTTAAAAATCCGGCCACACACGGTTCATATATTCATTATGAGAAAGTATTTTCTTATGCTCTGGTAAAAATTCCGATTTATTGTGAATGAAAGCATAAAAAAATGTTTGATCAGCGCCTGGCAAGCGTTTTGCGGGATATAAATGCTTCTCCCACCCTAAGCCTTTAACCTTATCAAATTCTTCTGGATGTGCAAAAAATGGGATCATTTTGCCTTCTTTTAAATAATCTAATACGGTTGCTGAAGCCTGGCTATCACGCGCCAGATCATAATAATCATCCATTTCCATTGCATTTTTCACTACGAGCCAGCTTGGAATCCCACTATAATCCAGCATTAAATAGCTGCCTGAAGCATCATATAAATAAAATTCTGCGATATTATATTGTTTGCACACGTTATAGAAAAATTCAATAAAGACAGGTTTATTTAACACACTGCTGGAATCAACCAGGAGCGGTTTAATAATGCCTTCCGATAAAGCTTCGAAATAATCCAGTTGTAATTTAATAATTCCTTGATTCAATAAGCCTGCTACATCAGGCGAATTTTTTAAAATAAACTGATGAATAATGCCTTGATTCAAGGCATCGAGTCCCGTTCGCTCATCCGCTACGGCAGTCAACATGATTATCTTGACAGGCAATCCCAAATTAGCAATCTGCCTGGCAAATGCTAAGCCATCCATATTCGGCATGTTATAATCCACTAAAAGCACTGCTACTTCACCAAAACGTTTTGGATTAAATATTTCCTGATGGATGGCTGAAATATTTAAACTCATATCATGGTGTTTGCCTAAGTGGATATTAGCATCACTGGAGGTTAAACAACGATTAATTAAAGGTTGAAATTTATATTCGCGCTTAAAATAGTGTAATGCCTGCTCAGGTTTATCAAATAGCCGGTAATGAGTATGTTCCTCCAAATCAAAACAGGCTTTATTCAAATAGCCTTTATTGTCATCTATTAAAATGACATTGGTAGGATAGTAATAAGCAGCAATCTTCCGATTTAACATGGGCGGCATCCTTTAATAATAGTAAGCTCTATAAGCGTGAATATAGCTCAAAAAATGCTACATTAACCAAATTAATGGCGTAGTCAAGCTTCTATAGAGTTGTCAGGCATCACTTTTTTCTGATGTACTCTAGGAAATTCCAGCATAAACTCAGTATATTCACCCTCTTGAGAGCGGCAGGTTATATCGCCACCCATACCCGTCATAACCATTTTGCAAAAAGCCAGACCCAGACCCGTACCGTTTTGCGTTTTTGAAAAAAAGCGCGTGAATAAACGAGGAATCATATGGCGAGGAATACCTTTAGCTGTATCTTTAAAATATACTTTATTATAACTTTCGCCTAATTCAGTATAGATATAAACGTGGCCTTTACCTGCATCAGCAATAAAAAATAAGGCGTTTTTTATTAAATTAAATAAAATATGCACAATCAAAAGCTGGGAACCTTTAAAATTAAAATCGACATCTTTTTCCATATTCCATTCAATGAGACCCGCTTGTTCAAGCGAATTATAAGGGTAACGCCGTACCGCATCATCTATACAATCGAAAATAGAACAAATAGTAGTTTCGGCTGATTTGATATGAGGGTTCACTTTCAGCAATAACATATCAATCATAGTATTGGCATACTGAGTTTCCGCACTAATATCGTCAACGGAGGTGAGTAACGCTTCAAAGCGATCCGGCCTGACTTTTTCTTCCTGTTTTAATAAGTTATGGGCATCCGCCTTTTGATATCCCGTCAATAATTTAGGAAAATTCTTTCTGATGCCATTTGACATGGTATTTATAGCAAGCAAGGGGTTACGCAATTCATGTGCGATGCTACCTCCAACAGCGGCCATTGCATTTATTTTTTCTTTTTGTAATTTCTGACTATTGTGGGAAAAAATTCCTCCAATAATAATAGCGAATAAATACAAATATAATGCAAGAGAAAGGTTACCGCTTGCCATATAAAAAGGTTCATTAGTAGTAATATTAAAAACTAACCATGCAATTGGCATGCCTATAGCCATAAGGATTGCAAAACTTATCCAGTCAACTATAAGTACTAGTAAAAATAATCCTATTACAGCATTCATTAACCAGTTGGTTGAAGCATGATTTTTTAAAAGCATAAAAGTTCCAAAAAATGGTAAAGAATACAAAATAGTGAAATACCACCAAACAGGCAAGTAAGTGCGTAAAGAATTAGGCCAATAACTTTTTAAAGCTAACGGGATACAAAGAAAACTGGCAACTAAACGTAAAGGCAAGCTTTCGTATGCTTGAGTATTAATATTATGCCACATGAAGTAAGATGCCGGATAATTGATAAAACCAAATATGCCAAAAGCAATATATTGCGCTCCAAAATCTTCCACTCTCTTATCAATGAACCGTTTGATTTTATTACATAAATAGTAAATTTTCCGAAATATAGGCTGCATAAATACCCTTTTTGACACGTAAAAAATTCAAAAAACTATTGATACTATACAGTGTCTGTAATAATATTTAAAAGTACTTTTTGCAGAATTTTTCAATAAATCATTCCTGTAACTTTATAACAAACTATTGCTTCAAAAATATTGGTTATCAGGTACTTAATAACATTACTAGGTGGTATGAAATGGAAACACAAGCAGTTGAAGCAACTTATTCACAGATAATTAGTGCGGAAAATTATAATCGCATCATAACGCAAGAGCATCTTTATATTGCAACTGCTGATAAAATTTTAGTTAATATCGTTAAAACAAAAGCAGAAAATGCTGAATCAATCTCTGAAGTAGTAGAGGTAGGATGTGGCCCTGGAAGAATTCTGCCTTTATTAGCAAAGATAAAAAATATTAATTTAACTGGAATTGATCATGATCCAAGTTTTATTAAATACGCTGGACAAATAACAGCAGGCTTACCATTAAAAGTTAAAATTGCAGATATAGAAACGTATACTCATAATGAGCCAGTTGATATTTTTTGCAGCATGGGTGTGCATCATCATATCTCTCCAGGGGAACATACTAACAAATATTTAAAAAATATTTTAACGCAATTAAAACCAGGAGGTTACTATATTATAGGCGATGAATTTTTGCCTAATTATACTAATGAAGCAGAACGAGAAATCTGCTTAGTTATATGGTACTCACATATTATTGCTGATGCAATAAAGCACAAATATCACTACCTTGCAACTGAGGAAGCTAAAACTTTACTTGATGACCTTGAAACAGGACGTCATTCAAATACTGTAAAAACTAACGAACAAATTGAGTTTGTACTTTCGCAAGTTACTACCATAGATACGGCTGCAAGAAATAATGATATACAAAATACTAAATTACTTGCCACAGAGTTTCTACAAAAATTGAACCAAATGTGCAATGTTAATATCCAAGGCGAGGAAGCTTTAGCTCTATCGCGTGGTGACTATAAAATTTGTGATGCTATGCTGAGAGAAGAAGCTAATCAAGCAGGTTTCTTAGTAGAAAATGTGCAATCTGTAGGCCCAATAAAAAATATCGGAGCTATGTGTGTTTATACCTTAAAAAAGCCTGAATAACTCTTATAAAATCTACTTGCTAAAGTGATTCACTAATACAGATTAATCAATGACCAGCTTTTTTACAGAATAACTCCACGCCTGGCCAGCTCATTCTTTATGTTGGTCTCTGTTAGGTAACAAGCCATTAGTAAATCACTGAGCAATTGAATTAACCAACCTACCGAAGAGATATCTCTAACAGAAATTCCCATATTTGGATCATCTTTAATATTAGCTAATAATATTCCTAAACTTTGAATGCCAGTCTGTAACTTATAAGTGCTGTTTTCAGCATGCCGATGAATTGCTTTTAAAAGCTTACTATCAGGTGTGTAATGAGTATCGGCCGTATTAATACCTATTTTTGATTTAGGCAGAAGTTCAAATAGCTCACTGAATGAGCATTCTATATTTTGAAAAATATTACTATCGGCGTTAGAATTAACGTTAGCCATGATTCAAACTCCTCTTGTTAGTTTGGGTTGTGGTCAGGAATGCAAGGTGCTGAAACACCTTGCATTCCGCTTCATCATGGACATTAGCTTAATGAAACATAAAAGCAAGCGGATTTTTTATAAATTTTTGATAGGATTTGAGTGTATATATCTATTTTCCGTGGGCATAGAATGGGCATAAACAGCGACAATCTAGGACAATGAAAGACAACCTGCGCCTTTTTTAATGTCGTTGTAACCTTTTGATTAATAGTAGTATTTGACGGTCTTTCGTGGTCTTTGATGATGAGCAATCTGGCGCGCCCGGAGAGATTCGAACTCCCGACCACCAAGTTCGTAGCCTGGTACTCTATCCAGCTGAGCTACGGGCGCATGTAACGGATTGTCATGAACTATGTTGTGGCGGAGAGAGAGGGATTCGAACCCTCGATGGAGCTTTTGACCCCATACTCCCTTAGCAGGGGAGCGCCTTCAGCCTCTCGGCCATCTCTCCAACACGAGGCGGGGGAGTATAGCATCTTGCTAGGCACGAGAAAACAGGCTGAGGCGGAAATATTTAATTTTATCGAATGTCCTTTTATTCTTCTTCTTGTTCCTCAATATCATCAACTATTTCAAGGGAAGAAGGTTTGCCCTTTTCCTGCTGAATCCGCTGATAGATTTCCTCACGGTGTACCGAAACTTCTTTAGGTGCGTTAATACCTAGACGAACCTGGTGGCCCTTAATTCCAAGTACCGTAATCGTGATATCGTCGCCAATAATCAGCGCTTCACTTACACGTCGGGTTAAAATAAGCATTACAATGTCTCCTTAATATCCATGTTACCGTCTTCCAAAACCTTGCAGATCCAAACCTGTCCTGGAATTCAAGCAACAAAACAATAACTAAATATACCTTTTAGACCTGCATCTACCTTATAGTGTAGCTGGCAAACCTTAAGGAAATATTAAGAACTAAAAAAAAATCAGCGATTCTCGCTGAAACCTAACGCGATGGGGGTTATCAGGGGGAGAACCGCGATTCTCCCCCTGATTGCAAGCAAAAACCTTTGGTTTTTGCGCCGCATCTCAATCAGGAAGCAGTTCCAGCGGGAATTGCTGTAAAAAAATGAACTTTTTTATACCTAAATAGGCACTGCCTGTCCTAAGCTGAAGGC
>JBEPVU010000080.1:0-8139 GCA_041690855.1 Gammaproteobacteria bacterium
CGGGAGAGGTCGACGCGTAGCGGCGGGTGAGGGAGCTCTTATCAGCATGCAATTCCTTGTTGAAGAAAGCTTTTTTAATTCCCCTCACCCGCCCAGGCTGCGCCTGGTCGGCCTCTCCCGCTGGAGAGGCGAAAATGCGTGACAAGAATTAATAAATTTTCGTACAAGTGTAATATCTTTCTCACCTGCCGCATTTTCTACACCACTCGATACATCAACGCCCGCTGGTTTTAATTGTTTAAGCGCTGCCACAACGTTATCAGGCGTTAATCCTCCCGCTAAAAACCAGCGGAATTTGCCTTGATAATTAAATAACTGCCAGTCAAATTTTTTTCCGCTTCCGGGTTGCGCCGTATCAAACAACAAAAAATCACGTGCGGGATTGCAATGTATTAAGCCACTTTCATTATCAAATGGTATTTCACCCTTAGCTGTAACCGATTGAACGTAAATGCGCTGGTAATGTGCCGGCAATAAATGATGTTGCTGTTTTGCATCACTGCCATGCAGTTGTATCCAGGTAATGGCCGTCTTTTCACAAATTTCATGCATTTCAGCGGCAGAATGATTAACAAATACTGCTACCGGTATAGCGCCCTTTGCTTTTACAGCCGCCGCAATTATTTTTGCCTGTTCAAGGGTTACATAACGTTTAGAGTCTGGATGAAACACTAAACCCATAAAATCTGCACCGGCTTGTGCCGCTTGTTGCGCTATTTCTGCAGTACGAATACCACAGATTTTAACGCGCAGCTTAAACATGATGACACGCTCGAATAAAAGCGGCAGGATCCGTTGATTTTACTAACGCTTCACCTATTAAAACTGCGTCAAACCCAGCACGATAATATTCCTGCGCTATTAATGGATCGTGAATACCAGAAGCTGCCACTTTAATAATCGGCGCAGGAATAGCGTCAACCAGTTCTAAAGCGCGCTGCGTATCCACGACAAACGTTTTTAAATTGCGATTATTAACGCCAATAATTTCAGCGCCATAATCAAGCGCCATGGTTAATTCTTCGCGATCAATGACTTCTACTAATACCGCAATACCTAAAGCCCGCGCACGCGCTAAAATTATTTTAGCTTTTTCACCTAAAGCCGCTATCACACATAAAATAGCATCGGCGCCTGCAACAATAGATTCAGCAATTTGAATTTCATCAATAATAAAATCTTTGCGCAGAATAGGAATAGTTTGTTGCTGTAATGCCGTGGCTACGGATATCAGATCGTCTAGTTTACCGTCAAAAAACATTTCTTCTGTTAAAATAGAAAGCGCGTTAGCCCCCCCTGCAAGATATGTTTTTGCCAGCGCAATAGGATCGGGAATAGGCGCTAATGCGCCGTTACTCGGCGACCGGCGTTTTATTTCAGCGATAACAGCCGGTTTAGACTGGCGCAAAGCCTGTTTAAAATTTTTTGCTGGATTACACGCTATTTCACCACGCAAGGCTTTAGCAATCGTATGTTCCGGTTGCTGTTGCAATAATTTCTGCAAGGCAGCAACACTTTGCTGCTTATGCGCAATAATAGGTTCTAATTGATTAGTCATGCGAAACGTCCTTCCATTGCTTTAATAAACGCAAAGCAGCGCCGCTATATAAACTTTCTTTTGCATGCGCAACGCCCTCGGCAATTGATGGATAAAGACCATAGAGGTAAAGCGCAACGGCGACATTTAAAATAAGCGTATCAGCAATGGCGCCACGTTTGCCGGCAAAAGTTGCTAATAATATTTGTGCGTTAACGGTGGCGTCACCGCCGCGTAAATCCGCTACGGTACAACGCGGCAAGCCATACATTTCAGGCGTAATCGTTGATTTTTCAATTTCCGTGCGGGTAACGTGAATCATTTCTGCAGGGCCTGCGCAACTGATTTCATCTAAACCGCAGCCATGCACAATCACTGATCGCTCAGTACCCATTTGTTGTAAGGTTTCGGCAATAACAGGCAGTAAAGCCTGATCAAATACACCTAATAAATAATGCGCAGGATTCGTCGGATTTAATAATGTTCCTAGAAAATTTAACGCCGTCGGCACTTTGAGCTGTTTGCCGAGTGAACGCAGTTTAAGCGCGGCCGGATGAAAATTCTGGAAATAACAAAAACCTATTCCTACTTCATTAATGCAAGTGCTGACTTTTTCAGGTGATAAATCAATTGCGATACCTAGCGCTTCTAATACATCGGCCGTGCCAGTTAAAGAGGATACCGCGCGGTTACCATGCTTCGCTACTTTAATCCCGCAACTGGCTGCAAGAATAGCGCTGCCGGTAGAAATATTAATGCTATTAGCGCCATCGCCTCCCGTGCCGACAATATCTAACACTCTATGTGGAGTAAGCACCGGCACCATGTGCTGTTTTAAAGCAGAGAGTATGCCAACCAGCTCCTCTACCGTTTCTGTTTTTGCACGTAACAATACCAGAAAAGCGGCTGTTTGCAGGGGATCAGCATCCGCTGCCAGCATGGCATGTAAAACCTGCTGGCAGGTAATGCCATCTAGATTTTGTCGGCGCATTAATTTTTCAATGCTATTTTTTAAGATCATACAGCCTGCCCCTGATCAACACAGCGTTGCACAAAATTTCGCAATAACTGATCGCCCTGCGGGGTTAAAATAGACTCAGGATGAAATTGAATGCCATAAATAGGCCGTTGCGCATGACAGATACCCATAATAGTTCCCGCCGCATTTTCTGCTTCGATTAATAAAGTAGCTGGCAAAGTAGCGCGATCGGCTATTAAAGAATGATAACGCCCGGCTTGAAACGGCAGTGGTAATTGTTGATAAATACCTTGGCGATGATGAAAAATTAAATCCTGTTTGCCATGCATGATTTCCGGCGCCTGAATAACGTTGCCGCCAAACGCTACTGTAATAGCCTGATGTCCCAGGCAAACGCCTAATAACGGCGTATTGGCCTCCAGCGCATTAATTAATTCAACGCAAATGCCTGCTGCTTCAGGCCGGCCTGGGCCTGGCGATAAAATAATACCGGCGGGCTGCAGGGCTTTAATGTCAGCAACGGTAATTTTATCATTGCGCATCACGCGCACATCTGCATGTAATTGCGCGACACTTTGATAAAGGTTATAGGTGAAGCTGTCATAATTATCGATAATTAAAATCATGCTAAACCCTCCTGCGCTACAGCAATCGCTGCT
Source organism: Gammaproteobacteria bacterium (assembly GCA_041690855.1). Classification (GTDB taxonomy): domain Bacteria; phylum Pseudomonadota; class Gammaproteobacteria; order CAIUAS01; family CAIUAS01; genus CAIUAS01. The sequence continues at coordinate 3,176 of JBEPVU010000080.1, forward strand.
AAAACGGATTGCGCTTTCTGCCGGGTTTCGTTGGCTTCCGCCTGCGGATCGGAATCATAAACAATGCCTGCGCCCGTCCTGACCGTAGCTGTACCGTCTTTTAACATCGCCATCCGAATGGCGATACAGCTATCAAAATTGCCTTGAAAATCCAGCCGGCAAATAGCACCGCCATATATATTACGCCGGGAGGTTTCCAATTCATCAATAATTTGCATCGCGCGGATTTTTGGCGCACCGCTTAAAGTACCAGCCGGAAAAGCAGCCGCTAACGCATCAAACACATCTTTGTTTTCACACAATTGTCCAGTTACAACAGAGGTGATGTGACTCACATGCGAAAAATGTTTTACCTGCAATAATTCTTTTATAGTAATGCTGCCCGGTTCACACACTGCGCCAAGATCATTACGCGCCAGATCAACCAGCATTCTGTGTTCCGCCACTTCTTTGGGATCGCTTAATAATTCGGCGGTCAATTGTTCATTGTCTGTCTGTGCGGTGCGGCGGCGCGTGCCAGCGATAGGATTAATGGTAACCTGCTGGTTATACACACTAATTAACCGCTCAGGTGAAGCGCCCAGTATAATACTGTCATCAACCGGCAGGTAAAACATGTAAGGCGCTGGACTTACCTGGCGTAATGCGCGGTAAATTTCAAAGGGATGCACTGTATAAGGTTGCTTAAAACAACGGGACAATACAATTTGAAAGGCATCACCGGCTTTAATATATTCTTTTGCCTGTTCTACTAACGCCATAAATTGCGTATCACTGATATCGGTATGGACTTGCGCGGGTGGTTTTATCTGCGTACTGACAGGCATTGCGCTCTGTTGTGTAGAGGCGGTAATTTTATCGATTAATTGCGTGATTTTTTCTTGCGTTTCCTGATAAGTTTTCTGCGGATCGGCGCCTGTTTCCACTATTCTGCTAATCAGCAGTTTCTGCTGCACATGATCAAACATCAACGTGGTGCGATAAAAATTAAACAGCATATCGGGTATTGCCTGATCATTGGTATGACGTGCTGGAATAGCTTCAAAATACCGGACGGCGTCATAGGCGATAAAACCAACGGCGCCACTGACAAAATCAATTGCATGCTGTTTACCAGCGCAGGCGAGTTGTGTCATTAACTGACGCAACGCCGTAAAGGGATGGGTGTTCCGCACCGTCGTTTTGTCTCCAATGCGTTGCATGACTGCACCCTGCTGCGCACGTAATTGCGCCATTGAATCAAAGGCTATAAAGGAATAGCGTCCGGCTTCTTCCTGCCGCAGCCCTGATTCCAGGATGGCGCCATCGCGCATTTCTTCTGCCAGCGCCTCGACAATCCCAACAGGCGTCAAACGATCGGCGGAAATCTCTCGAAATACAGCGACTCTTTCCGCTGTGCTGGCCAGCGCCAGGAATTCATCTAAGGATAATTGCGCTAACATTGGGTGTACCTCTATATCGATATAATGCTGTAATGGTATAGCATTACATTATAGATAGCAATATTTGTAAACACACTGTGAATGCCTCCCTGGGGGAACGGCTGGCTAACGAGAGTCCGAATGAAGATGGCTTTTTTAGAAACCATCTATCAGCTCAATGCCTGGTTAATTAAGCCCTAGGCTTCGGTATTTGGCACTGCTGAGTTTTATCCTCAGCCTCAGAAAGAAGCGACACCTTGTCGTCATTTCCCTTTTGCTTTGATGTTGTCGAAAAAAAGGACATATTGTTAACAGCATTGAATAAATTTGATGCTACATTTTTTCCTAGTGCAAATATGATAGCCGCCACCGAAAGGACGAAATTTGGATCTAACTGATTATTGGATGATGTAATTCCATCGAAATTGTCAGTGCTAGTCACAGTACTATTCTGGTCAGGAAGCATAGGCACCCTAGGCAACGTAGGCAACGTAGGCGATGTAGACGAATCATCTGCAGAATTGCTAGAGTAAAACCCAGCAATGGCAATCGTTCCCAGCATGAGTATTCCTAGTAGTGCGCAGCACGCTTCTGTACCTGTTATTGTTTCTGTTTTTCTCATAATTTTTTCTCCAATTTTTGGGTGACAGCCCAGGTTCATATATTGAACTCCATTGTATACCCCTTGTCAAGACCACTGACATGTCGAAATTTAAGACATACCCCCCTATGTCAAAAAAATAATTATTTATTATTGCTGGCCTGTGGGTATGGGGATAACCCAACCCGTTTAGGTACTATTCAGTTGTGATTGCTTAACTACTTTAGGTGTAATGAAAATCAATAGTTCAGTGCGCTGGTTCTGGGTTACGGTATTTCTAAATAAAGCACCAACGATCGGCAGGGAACCTAAGAACGGTACACGCTTAACGGTTTTACCATCCTGCGTTTCATAAACACCGCCCAATACAATAGTCTGGCCATTATCGACCATCACATGCGTTTCGATACTTTTAGTATCGATGGAAGGAACGGAATTAACGGCTTTGGTAAAATTCGCTTTATCCTGATTTACCTTTAAAGCTAAATTAACTTTGCCATCCGGCGTAATCTGCGGCGTTACTGATAAACTTAAAACAGCATTTTTGAACGCAATATTAGTCGCGCCGCTGGAAGTCGATTCCTGATAAGGAATTTCTTCGCCTGATTGAATAAGCGCCGCCTGCTGATCGGCTGTAATCACACGCGGACTGGAAATAATCTGCCCTTCACCTTCACTTTCCATGGCGGATAATTCTAAATCCAGTAACGTACCAGGCCCTAAACGCGCTAATGCTAAGCCTATTGAGGCAGGCCCCACACCCGTTGTCGCACCCGTAGACGGTAAATCTACATTTAAACGGTTAGCCAGCGTTGCGCCGTATATATTGGCAGTGTTACCCACCGGCATCAAACCTGCGTTAATAGAATCAGCGCCTAATAAAGTACCGGATAAATGATCCGGTTTGGTGACACCAAACCGCACGCCCATTTCCTGCGCAAAATCACTATTAATATTTACAATCCGCGCTTCAATTAAGACTTGTTTAACAGGAACATCTAATTGATGAATCAGCTTGCGGATTTCCACCAGGCGGGAAGGCACATCTTGTATCCAGATAGTATTAGTCCGCGCATCGACACTGACATTACCACGGCTCGACAAAAAAGAACCGCCCTGCGCTTTCAGCAATGCCGCGATATCGGCGGCTTTACTGTAATTAATTTGCAGGAGCGAAGAACTCAATGCCCCTAAATCCTGTAATTGCTGCTGCGCCTCCAGTTCGGTTTTTTCCTGCTCGGCAATTTCTTTAATCGGCGCAATATAAATCACATCACCTAATTTTTTCTTACCAAGCCCTTGTGTCTGCAATACGATGGCTAATGCTTCCTGCCACGGCACATTTTCTACATGTAAAGTAATGCTGCCATTGACGGTATCGCTGGTAACAATATTCAGGCCGGTAAATTGCGCCAATATCTGCAAAACAGAACGCACTTTGATGTCCTGGAAATTCAGGGATATTAATTCTTTATTTTCAGCAACCGGTTTAGGATGGATTTCTACTACGGCAGATACGGCAGGCGCAATATAATTTTCAACAATGACCGGCCTGGGATTAGCATTAATGGCCAATGGAACCTGCACCGCAGGCGCAGACACGCTATTTTCTATAAACAGCGTTTGTAAAGCAGGGTCGACCAGGTCGGCAAAAGTCGCGCTGGTAAATAGCACTGTAAACACACTGAAAAAAATTAGCCGTTTCCTTGTCATACTGAACGCTCCAAACTTTTAAGGTGTTTTCGCTGGTTGAGTTGCATTCGACGATAAGGTTAACGTCGTATGCTGCTCTACAGAGTTGTCGCCATTCGGTATGGCTTCCGCAACATCAAGATGACCTTTGTGAATTGCAATGACTCGACCCTCATACAATCCCAAATGATCACCCACGGTAATTTGATAAATTTTACCATCTGGCGCTGCTATTAAACCCCACATATCGTTGCTGCGGGTAATTATACCGACTAAATGTAAAGAGTCTAAAGAAAATTTTTCTAAGGGCTCTTTCATACGTTTATGGCCAAGCACCTGCACAAGATTAGGTTGAAAAGGGCTGCGTAACCCGGCTACTTCATAGTGGGGTATTGGATACGTTTTAATGATCGGCAAAGGCGGTAATGGCTGTGGCGCTTTAGCTTTTGTCGCAGCAATAATTTGTTCTACCGCTTTTTTATGCTGATTATCAGAACAACCGGCCAGGAGGAACAACATCATACAGAATAAACTTGTTATTACTCGCATACTGCCTCACTTTTTATTAGTAACTGTTTCCGGATAACGATACGTTTTTGCAATAACATGCATGATCAAACGCTCTTCTTCTGGTGCAGCCGTTGCGTTTTGTAAGGCGTTAGAATTATTTTTATTGGGTTCTATACTAAAATCCTGCAAACTGACAATACGATTTAATCCTGCAATCTGGCTGATAAATTGTCCTAATTGATGGTAATTGCCTAGTACAGACATTTGAATCGGTAACTCAATAAAAAATCCCTGATCTTGTTCTGGTAAAGGTTTAAATAACTGAAAATGTAAGCCATTGTTAAGGCCGATTTTAGAAATATCTTCTAATAAATTGGGAATTTCAGTTTTATCCGGTAATTGCTTGATCATACTCGCCAGGATATTCTGCATTTGCTGTAACTGTTGCCGATAACCCGCCAGATTGCCCGCTTGCGCCGTTTTGGTTTCAAATTCAATCCGCAGATCATTTTCGTGCTGTTGCGCATTCGTTAATTGCAACGCCATAGAACGCAGATCAAACCAGTAACCTAATCCTAATACCAGTAAACAACAGATAATGATCACGCCTGCTTTAATGGGTAGCGGCCAGATAGCCAGGTTATCTAAAGTAAGTTCGTTCAATTTAATGTTTTGCATATTTTACCTCGTCATCCAGAGGAGCGTCAGCGCCGAAGGATCTCCTTGGTTATTTGCCGATT